>JBJTNH010000071.1:0-22022 GCA_046073945.1 Aquirufa sp.
CTGGAAGTTCAAAGAAGTGTGGTGATCGAGGAGTTCAAACAACGTTATCTCAATCAACCGTATGGAGACGTCTGGTTACTCTTGCGTCCGCTTGCCTACCAAGTTCATCCTTACAAATGGGCAACGATTGGTAAGGAAATAAGTCACATTGAAAATGCAACCATGGAGGATGTTAAGTCCTTTTTCAAAACGCATTATAATCCGAGTAATGCCATCATGGTAGTGGCCGGACATGTTGATCCGGAAAGAGTAAGGGAGTTGGCTGAAAAATGGTTTGGTCCTATTCCATCTGGCGAAAAGCCTCAACGTAATTTGCCCAAAGAGCCAGCTTTGAAGGAAAATAAAAAAATGGAAATAGAAGCAGAGGTGCCTTCAAATCGTATTTATAAAGCGTTTCATGTGGTGGGTAGATACGATAAAGATTTTCATCCCATCGATTTAATGTCGGATTTACTAGGCCGAGGTGAATCTTCTTATTTGTATGAATACTTGGTTCATAACGAGCGGATTTTTGATAATTTACAATCCTATTTAATGGGAAGTTCAGACCCTGGTTTATTGGTGATTCAAGGACAGGTTACTGAGGGAGTAGATATTGCAATGGCAGATAAAGCCTTGGAAGATTTATTGAAGAAATTTGTGAAAGATGGGATCACAGAAGAGGGTTTGCAAAAAGTGAAAAACCAAGCAGAATCTAGTTTAGTTTTTTCAGAGGTTGAAGTGTTGAATAGAGCAATGAATTTGGCTATGGCTGCGAACGCAGGAAATGTTGAATATGTCAATCAAGAAACGGATAAAATTCAAGCCGTTCGAAAATCTGATTTAGAATTTTGGGCGGAAAAATTGTTTTTAAGAGATTCTTCTTGCACCTTGTGGTATAAGAAAATAGTGAAATAGATTATTCTGAAAATTGAACTGATATGAAAATACGAGTTGGCCAAGGCTATGACGTTCATCAATGGAAGGAAGGTCGTCCTTGTATTTTAGGGGGTATACAAATTCCTTCCGAGAAAGGTCCTTTAGGCCATTCCGATGCGGATGTTGTTTGTCATGTTTTATGCGATGCCTTATTGGGTGCGGCTAATATGAGAAATATTGGATTTCATTTTTCGGATAAGGATCCACAATGGAAAGGGGTAGCTTCTACCTTGTTGTTACAAAAAGTGATGGAAATGATTCGTGCAGAAGGTTGGGAATTAGGTAATGCAGATGTGACAATCATTTTAGACCAACCTAAATTGAATCCACATATTCCTTCCATCAAAGAAAATTTAGCGAAGGTGATGGGAGTTGATTTAGATCAAATTTCAGTGAAGGCGACCACTTCGGAAGGAATGGGATTTGTGGGTAGAGGGGAAGGTATTTCAGCGATGGCTGTTGCATTAATTCAAAAATAAGCGGCAATGCAGATTAATTTAGAAAAAGAACGTTTAGAAATATTAAAACGCTACCGTAAATTATTACGTACGGCTAAACCGTTTCTAAAAGATGATGATGCGAAGCAAATTAAACAAGCATTTTTGCTTTCTGCAGAAGCGCACAAAGATATGCGAAGGAAATCGGGTGAGCCCTATATTTACCATCCTCTAGCTGTTGCCCAAATTTGTGTCGAAGAAATCGGTTTAGGTACAACATCCATCATTTCTGCTCTTTTACATGATGTCGTAGAAGACACGAATTTTACCTTATTAGACATTGAAAAGCGTTTTGGTAAAAAGATCGCATCCATCATTGATGGCTTGACGAAAATTGCTGGAACATTTGAATATGGTACATCGCAGCAGGCTGAGAACTTTAGGAAAATGTTGTTGACTTTATCAGATGATATTCGAGTAATTTTGATAAAGCTTGCAGATCGTTTACATAACATGCGGACCCTTACCAGTATGGCCAAGGAAAAGCAATTGAAAATAGCCTCTGAAACGATTTATTTGTATGCTCCACTTGCCCATCGATTGGGACTAAATTCCATCAAAACGGAATTAGAAGATTTAGGATTGAAGTTTACAGAGCCTGAAGCTTATAAAGATATTTCTAACAAGTTGATGGAAAATAAGCGAAATAGAGAAAGTTTCGTAGAACATTTTATCAAGCCCATCAAGAAATCTTTAGACGAAAGAAAATTTAATTATACCATCAAAGGTAGACCCAAATCCATTTATTCCATTTACAATAAAATAAAAAAAGGGAATACTTCTTTTGAGAAAATTTACGATTTATTTGCTGTTCGAGTGGTTTTGGACGTTCCTATTGAACGAGAAAAAGCTGACTGTTGGGAGGTGTATAGTATCGTTACAGATCACTATCGTCCGAATCCAAGTCGTCTGAAAGATTGGGTTTCTACTCCTAAATCCAATGGATATGAATCTTTGCATACAACCGTTATGAGCATGCCCTTTGGCATGGATAAAGAAGGTCGTTGGGTAGAAGTTCAAATTCGAACCAAACGGATGGATGAAATCGCAGAAAAGGGTGTTGCAGCGCATTTTAAATACAAAGGAACAGATACTCGGACAAGTCAGGCATTTGAATCTTGGTTAAGTCAAGTTCGAGAGGCTTTGGAAGCCAATGACAAAAGCCAGTCGGCGGTTGAATTGGTGGATGATATCAAAAATTCACTTTATAGTGAAGAAGTTTTTGTATTTACTCCGAAAGGGAAATTGGTGGTGATGCAAGTTGGCGCAACGGCCTTAGATTTTGCTTTTGAAATACATACCGAGGTGGGAGCAAAATGTATTGGAGCCAAGGTAGGTGGGAAATTAGTCCCTTTGTCACATAAATTAGTCAATGGTGATCAGATCGAAATTTTAACTTCTTCCAAGCAAAAGCCGTCTGAAGATTGGTTAAGAATTGTGATGACAACCAAAGCTAAAGCACGGATCAAGGATTGCATCAAAGAAGAAAATAAATCATATTTGCTTAGAGGGCGCGATTTGATTGAGCATCGTTTGAAAATTTTAGGTTATCCCGTTTTAACCTTGGAATTGACCAATCAATTGAGAGCTTATTACAATGCCAAAGATGCGAATGATTTATTTTATCGTTTTGGCAAAGGGTATATCGCCATAGAGCAGTTGAAGCATTGGAAGTCTGACAAGGAAATGCACGAGCGGAAACAAGCCGAAAAAAGCATCAAGGCCCCAATCGTTGATAGTAAAACCTTTCGAAAGGAGATGCAAAACATCCAAAACGATCGGAAAAATTCGGATACTTTGTTAATTGGAGAGGATATGGATAAAGTAGATTACACCTTAGCAAAATGTTGTAATCCTATTTCAGGAGATGAAGTTTTTGGTTTTGTAACAATTAATGAAGGCATTAAAATTCACCGAAATGCTTGTCCCAATTCCCCTGAATTATTATCTAGACATGGAGATCGAGTGATAAAGGCTCAATGGGCGAGTCAAATTGCTATGTCATTTGTTGTCAATTTGGTAATCAAAGGAATCGATCGAGTGGGATTAATCAATGATGTTACTCGTGTAGTTTCAGATGAATTAAAAGTGAATATTACTGGATTGTCTATTGGGGTAAAGGAAGGACTTTTTGAAGGTCAATTGTCTTTAATGATACAAGATACAGAGCATTTAGATGCATTGGTTGTGGAATTGGAAAGAGTTCCAGGAGTAATTGAAGTTGCAAGGGTAGAATAGTAGCTTTTTTCAGATATTTTGCCTTATTTTACGTCGTTTTTTCAGTTAAATGTCCGCAGATTTAGATAAGTTCGATTCGGTTAAAAAAATTTTCACAGCCTATTTGGAAAACAAAGGTCTGAGGAAAACTCCAGAGAGGTTCGCCATCTTGGAGGAAATATATCTGCGTGATGATCACTTCGATGTGGAGGAATTATATATCTCCATGAAAAACAAAAAATATCAAGTTTCTCGCGCCACGGTGTATAACACTTTAGACGTTTTAGTGGAGTGTGATTTGGTTGCCAAACATCAATTTGGGAGAAATCAAGCACAATTTGAAAAGTCGTATGGTAGGAGACAACATGATCATTTAATTTGTACGGATTGTCATAAAGTGACAGAGTTTTGTGATCCAAGGGTACAAACAATACAAAGTTTAGTCGGTGAAATGTTACAATTTAATGTAATGCACCATTCATTAATATTTTACGGTTCTTGTACGAGAAAAAATTGTGAGCATCGTGCCCAATTTCAAGCTCGTTCCCAAGAATAAATTTTCAAACAATAATTTTTATGGCTGTTGATGTATTATTAGGCTTACAATGGGGAGATGAGGGAAAAGGTAAAATTGTAGACGTTTTAGCTCCTCGTTATCAGGTAGTTGCTCGTTTTCAAGGTGGACCCAATGCGGGTCATACGCTAGAATTTGACGGATTTAAGCATGTTTTGCATCAAATTCCTTCAGGAATTTTCAGACAAGAAGTTCAGAATATTATTGGAAATGGGGTGGTATTAGATCCGATTATTTTCAAAAAAGAAATCGACGGTTTAGCTAAATTCAATTTAGATCTTCGTAAAAATTTAGAAATATCTAAAAAAGCATCTATCATTCTACCTTCGCACCGTCTACTAGATGCTGCTTATGAAAAGGCTAAAGGAGATGCTAAAATTGGTTCTACGCTTAAAGGTATTGGACCGACCTATACAGATAAAATTTCCCGCCAGGGTTTACGTGTAGGAGATATGATTTCTCCTGATTTTAAATCAAAATATGATTCTTTAGTAGCTCGTCATAAAGCTATTTTAGAAGTTTACCAATTTGAGTATGATTTGGCGGAGGCAGAAAAAGAGTTTTTTGCAGCCGTTGAATTTATGAAAGAATTTGCCTTGGTTGATTCAGAATATTCTGTTAACAAGGCTGTTCAGGCAGGTAAAACAATTTTAGCGGAAGGAGCTCAAGGTTCATTATTAGACGTTGATTTTGGATCATACCCTTTCGTTACTTCCTCAAATACGATTTCAGCAGGTGCATGTACAGGTTTAGGAGTAGCCCCAAAAAATATCGGAGAAGTATTTGGTATTTTTAAGGCTTATGCTACAAGAGTGGGATCAGGACCTTTTCCAACTGAGTTAGAAGATGAGGTGGGTGAAGCAATGCGTCAAGAGGGCCGTGAATTTGGATCAACAACGGGTCGTCCTCGTCGTTGTGGTTGGATTGATTTACCCGCTTTGAAATATGCGATGATGATCAATGGCGTTACCCAATTGATTATGATGAAAGCAGATGTATTGAATATTTTTGATGAAATTCAAGTTTGTACTGCTTATCAAATGCCAGATGGCACCATTACCGATCAAATTCCTTTTGAAATTACGGATATCAAAGTAACTCCGATTTATGAAACCTTGAAAGGTTGGCATTGTTCTTTGGAAGGGATGCGTAAATTCGAAGAGTTACCATCTGAATTGACTAATTATATAGCTTTCTTAGAGAAGCATTTAGACTTGCCAATCAATTTTATTTCAACAGGTCCAGATAGAGAAGCTTGTGTTTTAAGAGGATATTTAGCAGAATAATCGATGTCTTTAGGGTTAGTAAATTTATCGGAGTTATATAAGTTCGATGAGCTATATTGGATTCCAAGTGAGCAGGCAGTTGCGGAGGCTTCTGCTGTTCATTTGGAACCCACCAAAGTACTTGTTGAAAAACAAAATGTAGTTAAACCCGAACCAGAATCAGAACCGATTGTTGTTAAGTTTCCTATCATCGCGACTCCTTGGGTAGTGATTGGACAAATTACTGATCAAGAAAAGCAAATCTTGAAGCAAGCTTTTTCAGCGGCACCGCTGAGCTTAGGAGAAGCAGATTGGTCAACTTTAGAATTAACAGAATTACCTAGCAGTTTCTCTGATTTTATTCAAAATACTGCAGCCACGAAATACATCTTCCTTGGGGAACACTCTGAGAAAATAAAGAATCATTTACCAACCAACGAATTTTCTGAAATATTAGACTCCAAGGTACTAGTATTTCCTCGATTGATGTCTTCTTTAACAGATACCGAAAAGCATTTAAAATTAGCCTTCTGGAATCATCTGAAAGCGCTTATTTAGGGAAAAGAAAAGAGAAAAGAGAAGAGAGAAAAGACAGATGGCTGAGCAGTGTCGAAGCCACCTCTTACCTCTTACCTCTTACCTCTTACCTTTTACCTCTTACCTTTTACCTCTACCTCTCCGCTGCATATTTCAGTATTTTCTGTATACTCTGTTCTGAGGGCTCTAAATAAGCTTGATCTAATTGATTTTTGATTTTTTCGAACGATACAAATTCTATTTGTTCATCAGATGTTAAGACTTTGTTGTCATTTTTGAAAGGATCATAAAGATTTTTAACAAGGTCATTTGGGGTAGAGCTTTGCGTCATAGGCTAATTCTTGTTTTTGCATCATTTTCCTTAAGTTGATCAGCGCATAACGCATTCTTCCCAAGGCTGTATTTATACTTACATTTGTTAATTCTGAAATTTCTTGGAAACTTAATTCCTCATAATGTCTCATTACCAAGACTTCTCTTTGCTCGTCAGGTAACTTTTTTATTAATTCACGAATATTAACGATCAGATCTTGTTTTAATTGTATGTCCTCCATAGATTCTTCTGCAAAGTCGAAACTATTGAAAACCTTAGATCCATCTTCTAAAACTATCGTTGGGTACCTTTTATCTTTTCTAAAATAATCGATCGCTAAATTATGCGCAACACGTAAAATCCATGGCATAAACTTGCCTTCTTCATTGTATCTGCCTCCTTTCAATACATCAATTGCTTTGATGTAGGTTTCCTGTAGTAGATCCTCGGCTATATAACGATCTTTAACTATTAAATAAATAGTGGTGTAAACTTTCGACTTGGTTTTTTTGACAAGCATTTCAAATGCCTTGTCATCGCCTTGTATGTACGCTGAGATCAACGCTGCATCGTTAACTGAATTTTTAATTATCATAAAAATACAAAATGGTTAACGTAGAGGTTTATCTCATATAATTTCTCCTATAAAGATTTAGGTTGGCGAATTGATTTCGTTTCAAAAGTATAAAAAAGTTTTTAGAAACAAAATCTACATTCAATTTTTATGAAAAAATTGATAAATATTTTAAACTTTTAATGACAATCTGCTGTTTATTGACTGAAAAATAAATTAGTTTTGTCTCAATCTTTAAAATAAACTAACGTCATAATGAAAAATTTACGAATTGCTAGCATAGCATTTATTACAATGATTTTTGCTGTTTTCGCAGCACAAGCTCAGTCATCTTCAGTTGCTGATTATCAAGGAACCTACCAATTACAAGAAAATCCTTATGTGAAATCGGTTAAATTGTCTGCCAACGCAGGAAAATTGGTTATGTCTGCGGAAGGGTTTCCTGATGCAGAATTGGCTGTTGGTAAGCAAGCAGATGAGTTTATATTAGAAAGTATGAACGCAGTTATTACTTTTACTCGCGAGGCAGGAAAAGTAAAATCAATTAAAATTGACGCACAAGGTCAAGAACTTAAAGGTGAATTAGTTGCTTCAAAAGCAGGTTTAGATCAATATGCGGGTAGCTATAAAATGGCTGCAAATGAATACGTAAAAAAATTGATGTTAGCCGTAAAGGATGGTAAATTGGTATTAAGCTCTGATGCCAATCCAACTGAAGCTGCAGAATTAACAACAGCGACAGATGCTGATAGTTTTTCTACTAACATTCAAGGATATGGTGCGAATATTAGTTTTTCTAGAAATTCAGGTAAAGTTGCTACCATCAAAGTATCTGTTGCTGATGGAGCCGTTGTATTGACAGGAGAGAGGGAGTAATGATGTAAGATGTATGATGTAAGACGTAAGACTAGACACATTCTTCTTACATCTTACATCATACGTCATACATCAATTAATTCCCAAATCATTTTGAATTTCTTTTACTTTCAATTTTAATTTCTCGAAAGTTGCATTAAAATCCGCGGCTGAGTTCATTGGAGTGTTTACTGAGACATAAAATTTAATCTTAGGTTCAGTTCCTGATGGTCTAGCAGAAACTTTAGATCCATCCTCTAGGATTAATTGAATTACATTGGACGCCTCAATTCCTCGGCCTACAGGGATGGGTTTTGTTTGACCTGTAATTAAATCGGTCTCCACCAATCCCTCGTAATCTAGGACTTTCAAAGGCTTGCTTCCTGCTACACTTGCAGGTACATTTGAACGCAAATTGATCATCATTTGTTTGATTTCCTCTGCACCAGCTTTGCCTTTTTTAGTCAAAGAAATTAAACCTTCGTAATAGAAATTGTTTTCAACATACATTTCAGCAAGAAAATCGAAAAGAGATTTACCTTGGTCTTTGGCATAAGCTGTTAATTCCGCTATCATGGCACACGAAGCTACCGCATCTTTATCTCTAACTGCATCTCCGATCAAGTAACCATAGGATTCTTCACCTCCTCCAATGAATTTTTCTTTACCTTCTAATTCACGAATAACTTGCGCAATGTATTTGAATCCAGTCAAAGTATTGTAACAAGGAACCCCTTGTTTTGCGCACATTTTATCTATTAAATCGGTGGTAACTATGGTTTTTGCAGCAAATTCCTTTCCAGTTAATCGACCTAATTTTTTATCAATATTTAAAAGATAGTAAAGAATTAAACTTGCCATTTGATTTCCATTTAGCAATTCCCATTCTCCATTAGGGCTTTTTACAGCAGCGCCCACACGGTCTGCATCTGGATCTGTTGCAATTACTAGGTCAGCATCTATTTCTTTGGCTTTATTTAAGGCCAAAGTCATGGCTTCTTTTTCTTCTGGATTTGGATAAACTACTGTTGGGAAATTTCCATTCGGCTCAGCTTGTTCTTCAACGATGTGCACAGATTCAAAACCTAATTTTGCTAAAGCCTTAGGAACGAGGGTTATTCCAGTTCCGTGGATTGGCGAAAACACTATTTTTAAATCTTTTTGACGAGCAATTACATCTGCTTGGCGACAGTTATCGCTGATTGTTTCTAAATAAGCTGAATCAATAGATTCATCTAAAAAATGCAATAAATTGTCATTTCCCTTGAATTTAATATCAGCAACGGAATGAATAGCGTTTACTTCATTGACAATATTTTTGTCATGGGGTGCAACCACCTGTGATCCATCCGACCAATATGCTTTATACCCATTATATTCTTTTGGATTGTGAGAGGCTGTAATTACTAGTCCTGCTTGACAACCTAAATGCCTAACTGTAAATGATAATTGTGGCGTTGGGCGTAAAGCAGGAAAAAGATATACTTCAATTCCTTTTGCTGTAAAAATATCAGCAGCTATTCGACAAAATTCTGGAGAATTATTTCTTGAATCATGAGCAATGGCCACTTTAATTTTTTGTCCTGGAAGTGTTTTATTTAAATAATTGGCAAAACCTTGCGTCGCAGCACCCACCGTATATTGGTTCATTCGATTACTACCTACACCCATTTCTCCTCGCATTCCACCTGTTCCGAATTCCAACGATTTGTAAAATGAATCCGTCAAAAGGGTACTTTCCCCTTTGTCGATTAATTCTTGAATCGTTTTTTTAGTTGTAGTATCGTAAGGGCCGTTTAACCATTGATCAATATTACTAAGTGCAATAGGGTCTGAAATTCCAATCATAATTGTTCGATTTTAAGAAATTTAAAGTTAATAAAATACTCCATTTTTTCAAGTTAAAATCAGTTATTTTCATTTTAATTCTATTTCAAACGCTTTACAAACTAGATTTAATAACGGTTTCATTACTATTTATTAAATTTGTTAAATTTTCGCCATTATACTTCATACTATCTATTATATGGATAAAGGATATTATAAATATTATTTTGATTTGGAACGTAACCATTGGTGGTTTCAAGCAAGGAATAAAATTATTTTTGGTCAAATCAATGACATTTTTCTAGCTGAGAAACGACCTCTAAAAATATTGAACGTTGGAGTTGCTACCGGTGCTACAAGCGAATTGCTAAGTAATTTTGGCCAAGTGACCTCTGTGGAGTACGATCAAGATTGTATCGACTTTGTTTCAACTAAAATTAATTTACCAATCGTTCAAGGTGATATTTGTGCATTAGCCTTTCCTGACGATAGTTTTGATTTGGTTTGTGCGTTGGATGTAGTGGAGCATGTTGAAAATGATCAATTAGCTGCCGAGGAGTTAACACGAGTTTGTAAGCAAGGAGGTTCAATTGTCATTACAGTCCCCAGTTTTAAAAGTCTATGGGGCGAACATGATGTTATTAATCATCATTTTAAGCGATATAAATCTTCTGAATTACTTGATCTATTTAAGAATAATACGATGTTGAAATACAATACGTATTTTAATTTCTGGCTTTTTTTACCGATTTGGATTGTTCGAAATTTGCCTTTTAAGGTAAATCGTAAAGTCTCAGGCTCAGACTTTGATTTATTTAAATCTCCATGGATGAATCAATTGTGTTATTATATTTTGGCCTCTGAAAAAACATTCACTTCTCGTAAAATTCAATTACCTTTTGGAGTATCAGCTTTAGGAGTTTGGACAAAAAAATACCACTGAAATGTTTTTAAAACAAAAAAATATATTTCTAATTATCGCTGTTTTGCCTGCGTTAATTTTCTATTTATTTTTTTTAAAATATGGCATCAATGCCCCATATGCAGATGATTTAGGGGCTATAAATTCCATGGTAATCCGCTTTTATCATGGTGGAGATTCCTTTTTTGAAAAAATAATTCTTCTATTCGCACAATGCAATGAACATCGTGAGTTTTATTTAGCAACAGTGAGCGTAATTCAGTACGCTATTTTCGGAGAGATAAATTTTTTGGTATTAGATTTCATCGGAGGTTTGGCGAGTCTAGGTATTTTATTCATTTTTTATAGAATTATTAAGAAATACAATCTCGCCTCTTGGCTAATTATTCCAATTTCATTTATACTTTTCAATTTAACTTACTACCATAATATCTTTTGGGCGGTTTGCGCATTGCAACATAATTCACTACCGTTTTTTGTTTTGTTGAATATCTATGTTTTGGATGGGAAACAAAGTCTCAAGCGTTTCTCTTTTTCAATTATTTTAGCTATTCTGGCAGTTTTTACATCTGCGAATGGTTTTTTACTTTTCATTGCAGCATTTCCACTTTTAATTAAATACCCAAAGAAATATTGGTTATTTTGGATTTTGACTGGGGTAATTTGCTTTGTTTTTTATATGTGGAATTATGTTCATCCCATTCAAAGAGCAAGTTTAAGCATCAATTTCTTTGAATTTGAAAAGATTTTAAAGACTTTCTTCATTTATTTGGGTGCTTTTTCTTCTGCATTTTTTTATACTCAAAGTGAAAATAGAATTGCTATTAACCTTATTCTAGGCATTTTTTCATTTATTTTAATTTTAGTACTATTCTGGAAAAATAAAAATAAATTATTGGAAGAAAATAATCCTTATATAATTCTTTCAAGCATATTTTTATTTTTATTTGCCACAATGGGTTTGTATTCTTTGGCAAGGGCAAATGAGCCCATTGAAAGTATTTTTGAAAGCCGATATGCCATCAATCAAACCATTTATTTGATTAGCCTATTATTGCTAATTGTTTTGAATTTTCAGATTGGGAAAATAACAAAAGGTTTTATTTTCGCTTTTTCAATATTATTTTTTATTAGTTCTTACTTTTCTAAAGTACTAGCTGTCGTAGGTTTCACTAATGAATTAACAGCTATTACATTGTCTGGCAAAAATTTGAAAAGAGGATATTATTTCTACTCAGATTCTAGTGGGAAGAAGGTGGATTTAACAGCGCCTAGTTTACAAAATTTAGAAGAATTACCGTATCCAATCGTTGATATTACGGCAATTAGTCCTAGTTCATTAAAGTATCTGAATGATGTACTTTATTTATCCTTTAGCTATCCGGGTTTGTATCCGTTTAACAAGCGTTTAGAGCAAATCAATCAATCAATTGTTCGAAATCAGCCCCATAATTTGAAGAAAAAAGAGCCTCTTGCCTTGTTGTATTTTAAAACCGAAAAAAATGGATTTAGATATAGTGGTAAAACTGTGAAAGCGAGAGTGTCAAATGGAGAAGATGGTGTTTATGCCGTATTTGTAAACAACGAAAATAAAAATTTTGTATTTAACTTATATTGGTCTGAATTAAATAGACACCAACAAATGTTAAATTGGGATGCGATCTATGTGAGGAATTTGGAAGGTATCATTCCTTTCAAATATTTACCCGATGGAAAATACCAATTAAAGGTTTTTAAAGTTGAAGGTGATTCAATTCAAATGATTGGTTCGCATGGGAATATGATTGTTAAAGGGATGTAATATTTCCTTCAAAAACTCTTTTCGCAGGCCCTATTAAAAATATATCATGAAATCCATCTGAAAGGTTTCCTTCGAACTCGACAGATAAGTGGCCACCTAAGGTTTCAATTTTAACAGGACTTGGATAACCTTCTTGAATATGTGTAATTAGTGCCGCTGCAGTTACTCCAGTACCGCAAGAATAGGTTTCATCTTCTACTCCTCTTTCATAGGTTCGGACAAAAATTCGCTCATCATCCAATTTTTCTACGAAATTGACATTGGTGCCATTTTGATGTGAAAATGATTCTGAATACCTGATTTTAGCACCAATTTCTCGAACATTCACTTGGGCAACATTGCTGCAAAATTGCACATAATGTGGAGAACCTGTATTGGTATAATAGTCTGATTGCATTGATTTGACTTCCTTTACATCTTGCATTTGTAAAGCAATTTTCTCTGAATCAATGTAAGCTAAATGCGGGCCATCTACTGCTATGAAATTTGTTTTGTCTGTCACAATACCTAAATCATTTGCAAAACGAACCAAACATCGACCACCATTTCCACACATTGTACCCTCGGTTCCATCTGAATTGTAATAAACCATTCGGAAATCGTATCCTTCTGCCTCCTGAAGCAACATTAATCCATCTGCACCAATTCCAAATCTTCGATGGCAAAGGTGCGCTATTTCTTTTTGTGAAAGAGCAAATATTGCTTTTCTGTCATCAAAAATGATAAAGTCGTTGCCTGTACCTTGGTATTTGTAAAATTGCATTTCTTCAGATTTAATTCGAGGAATAAATTTAGGGAATTTTAGGATAAGATAGAATATTTTCAACGATAAGGGTCTTTAATTCAAGAGAAGAATGTGTCTTTTTTCTTTTCTTGGGTTTTCTCGTTAAATTGCTGATTCAATGAGGAGGGTTCTATTTTTTTTGCTATTTCTGTTTTTTTGCTTGAATCTTTATGCAAGTGGTCCAAAACGCGAATTGCGTGGAGTTTGGGTTGCAACGGTGCAAAATATCGATTGGCCTTCAGCTAGAAATTATAATGGTTTTAAGCAAAAAGAGGAATTCATTTCCTTGCTTAATTCCCATCAAGAAACAGGAATAAATGCCATTTTTGTACAAGTACGTACGGCTGCTGATGCTTTTTATGCAAAAAGTTCCGAGCCATGGACCAGCTTTTTGTCTGGATTACAAGGGCAGGCGCCTACTCCTTATTATGATCCTTTGGAATTTATGATCAATGAGAGTCATTCAAGAGGGATTGAATTTCATGCCTGGTTAAATTTAAATCGCGCGACTATTTCTAATAAGTCCATTTTGAGTTCAGATCATATTGCCAGAAAGCATCCTGAATGGCTTTTGGCATATAATGGACAGCATATTTTAAATTTCGGTCTTCCTCAGGTTAGAAATTATATTGCTGAATTGGTTCGTAATTTGGTGAAAAATTATGATGTAGATGGCATTCATTTTGATGATTACTTTTATCCATATCCAGTGAAAAATGGACAGCTGAAAGATGAGAAAACCTATCAAGACTTTAAGCTTTTGGATGAAAATATTTCTGATTGGAGAAGAAGGAATGTTAATTTATTGATCAAGCAAATTTCTGAAGTTATCAAAGAGACGAAACCCAAGGTGAAATTTGGAATTAGTCCATTTGGAATTTGGAAGCACCAAAGTTTGGATGATGAAAATGGTTCACCCACAAAAAATGGATTACAATCATACCAAGATTTGTTTGCTGATACAGATTTGTGGATTAAAAACAATTGGGTAGATTATTTGGCTCCTCAATTGTATTGGCCTTTGAATCACCGAGTTGCCCCATTTGAGCCTTTGGCAAAATGGTGGAATAATCATTCTTATCAAAGACCTATTTACATTGGATATGCTGCTTATCATTTAAATACTACTTGGAATAGTGGAGAATTATCAAAACAATTACAAATAGCCCGTGGTTTAAACAAAGTCAATGGAGCTATTTATTTTAGTTCCAATTTATTGACTTCCAATGCGAAAGGCTGGAGAGATACTTTAAGGAAAAATCAATTTGCTCAAGTGGCGATTGTTCCAACAATGCCCTGGTTGGATAGTATTCCACCCACTGCCCCTCATCAAGTTAGTCTTGCTAAAAAGCAAGGAAAATGGCATTTAAAATGGGAGGAAGGTGAGCCAAGTTTGGATAAAGATCCGGCGGCCTATTATTTGGTTTACCGAATAAAAAAAGGTGATTTAGCGCCTTTTGATGATGCTAAAAATATCATTTACAAAGGTAAAATTAAAGATATCGAAATTGAGACTAAATTGTTGGTTAGTGGGTACGGATTTGCGATAACGGCCTTAGATAGGCTTCATAATGAATCTATTCCAGGAACCATTCAATGGATAATAAGTAACGAAGATTAATTAGACACTATGAGCTCCCAGTATTTGTATTTAACCGTTAAAGAGATTACGTTAGAGACAGAAGATACCAAAACAATTCATTTTTGGCATCCGATACATGCAGCATTAAATTATAAATCTGGACAATTTTTAACGGTAATTCCAGAAATTAAAGGCCAAAAATATAGAAGAAGTTATTCCTTTTCTTCTTCTCCCAAAACGGATAATTCCCCAGCTATTACGGTTAAAAGAATTGCGGGAGGTTTAGTTTCTAATTTTTTGTGTGATGAGCTGAAGGTAGGAGATAGTTTGGAAGTGATGGAGGCGATGGGTAATTTTTACATTGAGCCTAATTCAGAATCAAGTAATAATTATGTTTTTGTTGGTGCAGGATCAGGAATTACGCCTTTAATGTCAATGATTAAAACATTATTGAAATCTGAACCCAAGTCAAACATTCATTTGATCTATGGTTCGCGAAATGAAAATCAAATTATTTTCAAATCGGTTTTAGAACAATTGGAACGAGAGAATCCAGAAAGGTTAAAAGTATTGCATATCATTAGTCAACCTTCTGCGAATTGGCCAGGATTGAAAGGCCGAATAAACCAGGCTTCTATTGTGTATTATTTGAAACAAGAATTGGGTATTAATATTCCTGAAGCCATTTACTACCTATGTGGACCAGAAGGAATGATGAATGAAGTTCAATCTTCTCTAGGTATGTTTGATGTTCCCAAAGAGCAAATTCATAAAGAATATTTGTTTCAATGCCATCGGAGCAAGTGGAAAAAGCGGAAGAGGATGGAAGCCTGAAAGAACAAGAGATAACCCTGATTTATGAAGGTAAAGAACATAAATTAATGGTTAAACCAAGTGAAACGATATTAGAAGCAGCGCTTGAATCCGACTTGGATATTCCTTATTCTTGTCAAGCAGGCATGTGTACCGCTTGCCTTGGACTATGCAAAAGCGGGAAAGTGATCATGGATGAAGAAGATGGATTGACACCCAATGAAATCAATAAAGGATATATTCTCACCTGCGTTGCTCATCCCATGAGTGAGGGAGTGGTGATAGATTTGGATTAAGTTGGAAGAGAGAAGAGAGAAAAGAGAAGAGAGAAAAGAGATGGCATAAAGTTTCCTTTTTAACACGCGCTCGGCTGTGCAGAGTGTGTACTATTTCCTGAACTTGAAGTTCATGTATGATGATAAAAGAATTTCTAAGATTTCGAAAACACCAAGACACAGAGTTTTCTCAATTCTAGATTTTTTTCTCTTTTCTCTTTCCTCACTTCTCTTTTCTTTTAAGAAAAAGGTATCGAAGTGGCAGCCAGGTTGCTAGTTCCTTTGGCTAATATTTTGCCTTCTGCATTGTACATTTTTGCTTCTACGTTGGCGATTTTTTTACCAACTCTAAATACTTCAGAAACGACCTTAACTTTTTCACCAGGTTTTGCACCGAAAAGGAAATCTACATGCAGATTAATGGTTACATATAAATGTTGAATTTCAACGGTGATAAGCGTCATGCCCATAATTTCATCCAACATGGTAGTAATGATTCCTCCGTGTAAGATTCCTGCATGATTACATTGGTCCTCTCTTACTTCAAATTCTACGGTAATACTGCCCGCTGAAGCAGAAATTAAAGTGCCATCCAACCAAGAAGTGATGGGATTTGGGTTGCCCTCTGCAATTTTTTTATTCAAATTGGCATTTAAAAATGTCAATATTTGTTCGTTCGGTTTCATGATTTTTCTACTTAGGGATTTGATTCTTTTTTAAGGTCTGGTCCAAGTACTCGTTCTTCCAAACATGGCCAATCCAATATAGCCTCGAATATCAAGGGTCTTGTTATTGTTTTTTATTTTTAGAATACAATCATAGGTTTTACCCGAATTCGGGTCGTAAATGGTGCCTTTTTCCCAAGATCCTCCGGTGAATTTGAAATTTTTCAAGATAACGGTTCCAATTAATTCTTTGTTTCTTTGGCTAGGATCTGGATTTTTTGCGTCCTTTCTACCAGGTGTTTTGCCACCTGAAATTTTACCAAAATATAAATCGCCTTGCTTGTAAATTGTAACTTTACCCTCATTATTTTCTGTTAACCATTCCCCAACAATAACATCTGCATTATTATTAGCGAAAGTCGAAAATGACAAACAAAGGATTGAGGTTAAAAGAAAGATGTATTTTCTCATGATTGTGATTTTAGATGGACAAATATACAAAAGGATTGTTTGTTTTATCATCTTTGTTAAATTGGATTCTTCTTAGTTTGGCTCAATCAGATGTTATGCTTATTTTTGTACGAAATTTTCTGGTCGACACTATTCATTAACAGAATATTCATTCAATAAAATATGAATTATAATTTAAATCAAATTCCGGAACGCTCCGTTAAACCACGTCAAAAAGGTTTAACCATGGTCATGGACAAAGGATTGAGCCTTCGTCAAGTGGAGGATTTCTTAGAAATGGGAGCCGCTTATACCGATATTGTTAAATTAGGATGGGCAACTTCGTATGTTACTCCCAATTTGAAAGAAAAATTAGCTTTGTATAAATCAGCTGGAATTCCGGTTTATTTCGGAGGTACCCTTTTTGAAGCTTTTTATATTCGTGGACAATTTGATGAATATCGTCGTGTCTTGGATCAATATGGAATGGAATATGCTGAGATTTCAGACGGTTCTGTTGAAATGGATTCAGATGTGAAATGTGAATTTATTCGCACCTTATCTCAACAAGTGACCGTATTGTCTGAAGTTGGATCTAAAGATGAAGCAAAAATTATTCCTCCTTATAAGTGGATTAAGTTGATGCGCATGGAATTAGAAGCAGGTGCTTGGAAAGTAATTGGAGAAGCCCGTGAAGGAGGAAATGTAGGTTTATTTCGCTCATCTGGAGAAGTACGCCAAGGCCTTGTAGAAGAAATTTTAACTGAAATTCCTGAAGAAAGAATTATCTGGGAAGCCCCTCAAAAATCGCAACAAGTATGGTTTGTGAAACTAGTAGGAGCTAATGTGAACGTTGGTAATATTGCTCCTAATGAAGTCATTTCATTAGAAACCATTCGTTTAGGTCTACGTGGAGACACCTTTGATCATTTTTTAGATAAATAATACTTACTTGAAACCCTAGCTTGCTAGGGTTTTTTTACATCTTTTTATATGTTAAACCTACTATTAGATTTATTAAAAGACCCTTTGGCTTTTTTATCGCTGTTTATTGCGGAACACGGTTCTTTAACTTATGCATTGCTTTTTGTCATCGTATTTGTCGAAACGGGTTTAGTGGTGATGCCATTACTTCCTGGAGATTCGCTCTTATTTTCGGTTGGATTATTAGCCGCTGCAAGTGGTCAATTAGAAGTTTCTACCGTAATTCCTATGCTAATATTAGCTGCTCTAATGGGTGATCAAGTCAATTATTTTTTAGGTAAATATTTTAGTAATTGGATCAGAACAAAGGACCAAATTTTATTTCTTAAAAAATCGCATATCGACCAAACAGAAGCATTTTATCAGAAATATGGCCCTAAAACGGTTATTTTAGCTCGTTTTGTTCCAATCGTTCGTACGGTTGCTCCATTTGTAGCAGGTGCAGGCAGAATGTCTTACCCAGTGTATTTATTATATGGTTTTTTGGGCGCAACGCTATGGGTAACTAGCATTACTTTTGCGGGATATTTTTTAGGAGATAATGAATGGGTGAAGACGAATTTCGAAAAAGTGGTTTTAGGAATCGTCGCTGTTTCCGTTTTACCCATTCTTTTTGGAATTCTAAAGCAAAAATTGAAAAATAATTAAATGGCTATTACCTCACTATTTGGTTTAATTGGATACCCTTTGGGACATTCGTTTTCAAAGAAATATTTTACTGAAAAATTTCAAGTATTAGGATTGAGTGAATCCCATGCTTACGAACAATTTGAGTTAAGTTCGATAGATTTATTTCCTGGATTACTTCAACAACATGCAGGAATTTTGAAGGGATTAAATGTAACTATCCCTTACAAGCAAGCTGTAATTCCTTTTTTGGATGAAATAGATTTGGCTGCTTTAAAAATTGGAGCTGTAAATACCATTAAAATTTTTCCAAATGGAAAAACCAAAGGGTTTAATTCCGATTTTTGGGGTTTTCGTTCGACCATCGAAAAATGGGAAGCTTTTCCCAAATTCAAAAACAAAAAAGCCTTGGTTTTAGGTCAAGGTGGAGCTGCCAAGGCAATTGTTGCTGCTTTGGAAGATTTGAACATCGAAGTATTGAAAGTTTCTAGAAATGCTGCCCCAGACACCGTTACTTATGATGATTTGGCGTCTATCATTGACGATTTTGCCTTGGTTGTTAATACAACACCCTTGGGTATGCATCCCAACATTCATACATTGCCCGAGCTTCCTTATGAGCTATTGAATCAGCAACACTATTTTTATGATATTGTGTATAATCCACTGCAAACAGCCTTCTTGAAAAAAGGATTAGACCAAGGAATTGGTGGAGTGCACGAGGGCTTGGAAATGTTACACGGACAAGCGGATAAAGCTTGGGAGATCTGGAATTGATGTAAGATGTAAGATGTATGATGTAAGATTTAATTCTACATTCTTAATTTCTCTTACATCATACATCTTACATCATACATCTTACCTCAAATAAACCCCCATCTTATTTTCATCAGATACAATTACTTCTACGTGCTCGGAAAGGGTAGTAGATAGTTCATAGCCGATATAATCTGCTGAAATAGGGAATTTTCGGTAATTACGATCTACGATAACGGCTACTTGAATTTTCTTTACATGAATGCTCAAAAATGGGGCTAAGCTATAAGAAAATGTTCGTCCAGTATTTAATACATCATCTACCACGATAATTACTTTACCTTCGAATATACTTGGATCACAATCGAATTTTACAGGAGATTCGTAAGGGATTTCTTTGTTTAAATGAATTGCGACTGGAGATGCTTTGATGGAAGAAATGGCTTCCACATTTTCACCAATCAATTTGGCGAGTGCAAATCCTTCACCAATGATGCCTGCAATGATGATTTCTTTTTCTTCAAAATTGTTCTCATAAATTTGAAAAGCAATTCGACGAATCTTTTGTAGAAGCGATGGGCCGTCCAATAATTGTTTTGCAGACATAATATTATAAGTATTCGTTCAAAATAGAAGATTAAAATTACCAAAAAGTATCCAATTTTTGTACCTTTGCGCCTTATTAAGCTTATTAAAAAATACAAATATGGCTAAAAGTTACGGAGCACAGCAGCGTCAAGTACAACAAGTGCCTTCTAATCCCCTTGCAATTAAGACTAAAAAATATGCGATTGAAAAGAATAAATACATTGCTTTATGCATGAGGCAATTGTTTTCAAATCAATGGAAATGGGCATTTTTGCCTTTAGCATTGGTGCTTGTCAATGTGGCATTAAACCTTACAGGTACTTATAAAAATTATTGGATTTATATCTTTATCGCAGTTGGTGTTATTGGTTATATCCTTTTTTGGTTAATTCAATTCACTGGAATTACCCAGTTGGCACAGTACAAGCAATTATTTGATAAGTATCGTTATGAAATTGATTCTCGTCAAATTTTCATGAAGTTGTCAGATAAAGAAGGAGGAATGATCAAATGGGACATGGTTCCTGAGGTTTACAAAGATAAAGAAGCCTATGTATTAATGATGGGTAAATTTCAGTTCATCTATTTGCCTTTTGCTGTTTTTAATAACGACAATGACAAGAAGTTGATGGATAAAATTTTGCGGGATAAAGGTTATATCAAGTAATCTATGGGACGAATTTTGGCAATTGATTATGGTTTAAAAAGAACGGGGATTGCGGTAACGGATCCTCTTCAAATCATTGCCAATGGGCTAGAAACAGTTCCTACACATACGTTAATGAAATTTCTAGAAGATTATTTTATTAAGGAACAGGTAGATGAAATTGTGATTGGAATGCCCAAAAACTTGGAAAATAACGATACCGATTCTACTCAAGCCGTTCGAAATTTTGTGAAAGCTTTTGAGAAAAAGTTTAAAGATCGGAAATTGATTTTACATGATGAGCGATTTACTTCTCACATGGCAATGCAAACCATGATTGCTGGTGGGATGTCTAAAAAAGACCGCAGAGTAAAAGGCACCGTAGATCGCGTTTCTGCTACGATTATTTTACAATCCTATATGGAAGGGGTAGGTAATAGGTAAAAGGTAATAGGTAAAAGGTAATAGGTAATAGGTGAGGGGAATGTAGAATTAAGAATTTAAAATTAAGAATGTAGAATGATAATTTAAGAAGACCAATCATCCTACATCTTACATCTTACATCTTTACTTCGTAACTACCTTCGCAAATCTGTGATAAAAAGGAGTCTTGCTATTTTCTGATTTTGGTTTGTACTTACCAGTGATAATTGGTACGTACATCACTCGTCTTCTCGATTTTTCTCCAAAATTAGGTGATACTTCAACGCGATGCCAAAGTCGGCCATCGTGAATGGTTAAATCTCCTTTTTCTATTTCAAAAGCAGCTTCTCGAGGATCTGGGCGGTGATCAATGAATTGTTTTTTGCCAAAAAGTAATTTTAGCATGCTTTGGTTTTGAGTTCCTGGCAATACTCTTAAACCGCCATTTGAGGATGGACAGTTATCCAAATGAATTCCCACATTTAACATGGGAAGAATCTTTTGTCCTAAAAATAAATCTCTTGGGCTGTCTGTATGCCATCCCATTTGAGAGAATTTAGAATTTGGTTGATTAATATAATGATTGAAAACTAACCCGTCTTTTTCATCTTCCCCGACACGACCTTCATAAGGTCCTAGTAACTCTATCAAAATTTTAAAACGAGGATCCCTTAAGAATTCTTCCAACACTGAACTATACTTATTTGTAAAGCACATACGTTGAATCATTTCTTTTCCTTCTGCATCTTTCCCAAATTTCAAAGGGATACCATTGATTTTTTCTACCTTTTCATCCAGCCATTTTTTTTCAATTTTAGCTAATTCGGCAATAAACAAATCTGCAGTTTCATGTTCAATGAATTTTTTGAACTGAATAACTCCGTATTTTTTAAAATATTCTTTTTGTTCTTCAGTAAGTTGAGAACCCAAAGTAAATGTTTTGTATTCGAATTTGACAGGTGACTTTCTCATAATGGTAGCCATTTAAAAAGGCGTTTGTTTCAAAAAATAATAAATTTATTAAGGGTTAGATTTAATTTGGGATGCAATTTACGGCTTTGTTCTCGAAATATATGAATGAAAATGTAATTTTATGATAAAAATCATTTTTAAAATTCCATTTAATGGC
>JBJTNH010000072.1:0-6062 GCA_046073945.1 Aquirufa sp.
CTCACGTTTCTTAGCGCGACGATCGCGGTAAGCGTAAACCAAACCTTTTTCAACCGCGTTTTTAGCAACGGTCCAAACATTTTTTCCGCGGCCGTAAAAGCCTTTTGCTAACTTTAAAATTTTCTTTCTTCTTGCTCTTGAAGCAACATGGTTGACACTACGTGGCATAACTTTTTGTTTTTTGACATGAGGCGTTTCTTTCGAAAACTTTAGCCTACATCAGGTTGAACAATAACTAAATTGGCTTACGCAAGACCTAATAATACGTTTACGCGGTCTTTGTCTGCCGGAGAAACTAAAGTTGCGTGAACTAAATTACGCTTTTGTTTAGTTGTTTTCTTCGTCAGGATATGGCTATGAAATGCGTGTTTACGCTTAATCTTACCAGTTCCTGTTACTTTGAAACGTTTTTTCGCTCCAGAGTTTGTTTTAATTTTTGGCATTATAGTAAAAATTAAATGTAAAATTGGAACGCAAAAGTACATAAAATACCTTGAATTCCATATTAGTTAAATAAAAAAATACGAAATTATTTCTTCAATGCTTTTGGAGAGAAGATGATACTCATTCTCTTTCCTTCTAATTTAGGCATATCATCGGGCTTACCTACATCTTCAAGGCCTTTGGCGAAATTCAATAACAACATTTCACCTCTTTCTTTGAAAACAATGGTTCTACCCACGAAGTGAACATAAGCTTTCACTTTTGCACCTTCTTTCAAGAAATTCACAGCATGTTTTAATTTAAAATTAAAATCATGTTCATCCGTATTCGGACCGAAACGAATTTCTTTGATAACCGTCTTAGTAGCATTCGCCTTAATCTCCTTTTGCTTTTTCTTTTGATCATACTTGAATTTAGCATAATCAATTACCTTACAAACAGGAGGAGTGGCATTGGGTGAGATTTCTACTAAATCTAAACCTTGAGCTTCAGCAATTGCAATGGCCTTTGAAAATTCAAAAACACCTTGCTCAACATTTTCTCCAACTAATCTTACTTCAGCAACCCCACGAATTAATTGATTAATGCGATAAGGTTCTTCTTCTCTTTTATTTCCTCTGTAATTGTTATTCGGGCGTAAAGCCATAGAAAAAATTTAGTTTATGTTAATTATTAATTCGAAAGCTAAATCAATTTTAACGGATTTGCAAACTTATGACTAACAACAAGTTGATAATCTTTATTTATTATAGGTTTCGTAGGTTAATTGTTGTATTTCTTCTTGAGCCACAGCAATAAACGCATCAATTGACATCGAGCCTAAATCACCCTGTCCTTTTTTACGAATACTTACTAAACCTTCAGCTTGTTCTTTTTCACCCACAATAATCATGAATGGAACTTTATTAACTTCCGCATCACGAATTTTACGACCAATTTTTTCATCTCTATGATCTACATATCCTCTCAAATCTTTTTCTTGAAGTCTCAAATAGATCTCATTGGCATAATCCTCATACTTTTCTGAAATTGGTAACACTGCTAACTGATCTGGGGATAACCATAAAGGGAAATTACCAGCAGTATTTTCAATCAAAATAGCCACAAAACGCTCTAATGAACCAAAAGGGGCACGGTGAATCATCACCGGACGATGCTTTTGATTATCTGATCCCGTATATTCTAAATCGAATCGTTGTGGTAATTGATAATCCACTTGAATGGTACCTAATTGCCATTTTCTACCCAAAGCATCTCGCACCATAAAATCCAATTTAGGACCATAAAATGCTGCTTCACCGTATTCAATCACAGTAGGCAAACCTTTTTCATTTGCGGATTTGATAATGGAAGCTTCTGCCTTATCCCAATCTTCGTCGCGTCCAATGTATTTTTCATGATTATCTCTATCTCTCAATGAGATTTGAGCCGAATATTCATTGAAACCCAAGGCTTTAAAAACATATAAAACCAAATCTATCACCTTCATAAACTCACTCTCTACCTGGTCTGGGCGACAAAAAATATGCGCATCATCTTGTGTAAATCCTCTTACACGAGTCAAACCATGTAATTCACCTGATTGCTCATAACGGTAAACAGTACCAAATTCAGCTAATCTAAGCGGCAAATCCTTGTAACTACGAGGTTTTGTTTTATAAATTTCACAATGGTGTGGACAATTCATTGGTTTCAAGAAAAATTCCTCACCTTCATCCGGAGTATGAATCGGTTGGAATGAATCTTTACCATATTTAGCATAGTGACCAGAAGTCACATATAATTCCTTACTAGCAATATGTGGAGTTACAACTGGCGAATATCCAGCGCGTACTTGCGCACGACGTAAAAAGTTCTCCAAACGTTCTCTTAACAAAGTACCCTTCGGTAACCATAGGGGCAATCCTAATCCTACTTTTTCAGAAAATGCAAAAAGCTCTAATTCTTTTCCTAATTTTCGATGATCTCTTCTTTTAGCTTCTTCCAATAAGAACAAATATTCTTCTAATTCTTTGGCTTTAGGGAAAGTAATGGCATAAATACGTGTCATTTGCTTTCTCTTTTCATCACCTCTCCAATAAGCGCCAGCGACGCTTAATAACTTAACAGATTTTATAAATCCTGTTTGCGGAATATGTGGTCCTCTACATAAATCCGTAAAATTACCTTGTGTATAAAAGGTAATGGACCCATCTTCTAAACCTTCTAATAATTCCAATTTGTATTCATCGCCTTTTTCTTGAAAATAAGCGATTGCATCTGTTTTAGATACAGATTTACGCAAATATTCATTCTTTTGACGAGCTAGTTCAATCATTTTGTCTTCGATCAATTTGAATTGATCTGAACCAAATTCTTTTCCTCCTAAATCGATATCATAATAAAAACCATGCTCGATGGAAGGACCTATTCCAAACTTCGTACCTGGAAATAATTCTTCAATAGCTTCTGCCATTAAGTGAGCAGAGGAGTGCCAAAATGTTTTTTTCCCATCTTCATCATTCCATGTAAGCAATTGCAAATCAGCATCTTGATCGATAGGAGTAGAGGCATCTACGACACGATCATTTAATTTGGCAGCTAATACATTTCTTGCCAATCCTTCTGAAATTTGCAAGGCAATTTCCATTGGACTAATACCTTTTTGATAATTACGGATTTGACCGTCGGGAAAAGTGATTTTGATCATTACTTAAAAATTTGTGCAAAGGTACAAAATATTGAGGCAAAGTAAAGTTTCCTTACCTAATTTTGATTGGTAGTATTAGCTAAAGAATCCGTATTTGAGGAAAGTGGTTCCATTTGGTGCTTGGTATATCTTGAAAATATCTTTAATAAATTCGTTTCGCTCGGATAATTCTGCTTCAAGGAATCTAACACTTGTAAACCTCTTAATTTGTCCCCTTTGTAAATCAAACAAACAGATTTATACACCAAGGCTTTGGGATATGCTAACGTATTGGGGAGAACTTTGGAAAAGTAGTCCATTGCTTTGGTATAATTTCTTAATCGAAAGTAAAATTCACCTATTTCAAAAGCCAAAAAAGGATTTTTAGGCAGCAATTTTTCAACTTGTGTATATACTTTTTCTGATCGATCAATTTGGTTAATTGAAAACAAAAAACGAGCCCAAAAACGCATTAAATGTGGATCAGAAGGGTATTTACGTAACACTTGAAGCAGTTTAAATTGATATTTTACATCAAATTTATTCGGTCGGTAATTTTGAAAATAGAATCTAGTAACAAAAATCGGTGCTTCAATGAAGGAGGCTGATTGATTTAATTCATCAATGATTCGCAAGGAATCTCCACTCATTAATCGATGAAAGAAAAGATCTTTTGATTGATTAATATTTCCTACATTCATTTTAGACAAATAAAATTTGGCTTTTTTCACTTCATTTTTCGCCAAATAAATTTGAACAAAAAGTTGATTAATCGCATCTGCATCAAAATCAGAATTACTCACTAATTTTAATTCTTGCAAAGCGGCATCATACATTTCCAAGTGATACTTAATAGACGCGGATAAAAACAAATAATCCACATCATCCGAACCGCCTTTCATGGCTTTTTCAATATCTTCCGATGCCTTTACATATTCATGCAAGTCAAAATAAGCTTTTGAACGCAAATAATATAATTGTGGACTTTCATCTTCCTCAATGAGAGCGCTCAGATATTTAAGTGATTTAACAGGATTAATCGGATTTTTTATAACAGAACTAGGAGGAATAACATCACCTTTTTTTTCTGGCTGATTTTCACAGGAGAAAAAAATAATTGTAATAAGAAGGAGATAAAAAATATTTTTCACTAAAATCCTATTTCTAAAACCAAAGGATAAACTTCGACATTCCTTGTTTGAGGTTTGTACAAAGCTCTAACACCTAATTCAACTACCTGCGAAAATCGCATAAAACTAATTTGTGATAACAAATCTACTCCAAATGAATGATAATTTGCATTCGAACTAAAAACTTTCGAAGTACTTACACCTTGTCCGAAATCATAGAATAGATTCCCTTTAAACCGTTTAAAATAAAGCCATTTACCAAGATCAATTGGACGATTAAGAATAGGGAATTTGTAATCCACTGAAAACGAATGGTATTCTTGAAAATTTTGGTATAAATCACCTCTCGGAATAACGATAGGGCTAGCAAAAAAATAATTACCACTCAACTGATGCTGATAGGCATATCTCAAAGAAATACCATCATGCTTGGTAAAACCAGGTAGAAAAACTTTGGTTTGAATAGACCATAATTCAGCTTTGATGGATTGCGCCTTTGGCATGGATTGCCAATAAAAATTCAACATAAATCCCTTTCTCGATTGTACATCTAAAGCAGATTTACTCAACAATTTGTAATAAGAAAGTTGATTTATTGTAGAAAAATAATTCCCATCAAAAGCTTCTGTATTGTATCTAAGTGGTAATTGATAGCCTTGTACTTGTAAAATAGAATAATTATTAACCAAAGTTAAATTCTCTTGATAGGCGGAATGCGTCAAATTAAAAGGCAATCGAATTCCAAAATCAATTTTCATTTGTTGCCAAGAATCCGTTCGAATACTATCCAAAGGAGTATATTTATCGATGTAAAGACTGGTTTTCCGAGGACCATTTTGCCATGAAAAGTCAAAAACTGGAAACCATTTTTGAAAGGAAAATTTAGCGAATTGATTCCAAGTTCTTTCGTTGGCATTGTATGCTAATCCTGCACCAATTTGCAACGTATTCAATATATTTCTTGAAGCAATGGAAAGATCCAATTGATTCATATTTTGTGAAGAAGCAAAAGGCCCCCAACTATGGATATTCAAAAACTGGTGATATTTTTTGGATGGAAATTTCTGAAAAGGAGTGGATGTTTCTGTATGAGACAAGTCGACATCACCAGCAACATTCAATAAGCTAAGACTATCAACAACTACCTTCTTTTCAATTATTTGTGTTCCTTTGGCCGTATAATTGGCATATAATAATCGGTGGCCAATTTCATGAATAGCTGGATGATAGGCACCCCAATTGGTTTGTGTTACGCGATAGATAGTATTGTTTGTAATATCCAAGCATGCAATTTGATCAACTCCATTTTGAGGAACACTAAAATAGACCTTTTCATCACTTAAAAATGGATGTGAAGCATTGTTGGAGCCTAAATCAAATTGATGAATGATTTTATTTTGGACAAAATCCCAAATGATTATTTTCTTTTTACCATTCGATTTTTGAATAAAAACCAAACGATTGGAATCAGAAATTCGGGGATGAACAATATCCTCACTAAGCCCCAAAGGGAATGAATTAATGATTTCTTGGGTGTTAAAATCAAAAACAATTAATTCTGAAGTGCCATTTTCATTTTGTTGTAAAATCGATAAATATTTGGAATCAGTCGAAATACTTGGACTCATCCATTTTAATCCAATGTCCCAAAATCTTTTCGTTTTATTTTTCAAATCAAAAATTACAATTTTTGAGCTTTGTTTTTGAGCCCATCTAGTATGATATTTGATTGCGGAAAAAACAACAAAATCTTTGTTGGCAGACAACATTTCATCGTCGACCTTCGGAGCCAGCTTCATTAATTCTACTTCTTTTTTCCC
>JBJTNH010000073.1:0-54676 GCA_046073945.1 Aquirufa sp.
TTGGACCAAAATCATGATTTCCATCGCCATTGCCTTAGGCATGATTCTAGTCTATCTAAAACGTGGTCCATTCATCGGATTAACCATCGTTTGGGCCCTATGGGGCATCTACTCCAAACGATTAAGCATCGACACCCCATCCTCTCAAGAAATCGCCACCTGGGCTTTGGTGGGAGTCATTTGGTTAGGGGGAGTTTCGGGAGTTAAATTAGTTATTAGTGATTAGTGTTTAGTTATTAGATAAGTGACTTTATTCTAATAACTAAACACTAATCACTAATAACTAATAACTAATAACTAAACACTCTTCTCCAGTCCCATTTTGATAAAAAATTTGGAACTCACAAAAGAATTCCCTTATTTTGGCTAACCGTTCTTGAATTAAATAAAGCTTAAACTTATACCTCAATGCTAATATTCTACTTAATAAGACCTTTTAATGATTTTATACATCTCAATAACCACGTTAATACTAGCCCTAGTTATAACGCTTTTTAACTACCAAATCAATAAAACGAGTTTATACTTAGCTGGTTTTTTGGTTCCACTATCTCTAACAGGTATACTTCACTACTTTTGTATATTCCATGATTCCCCTGTTGGATTAGCATTTGTTTACGGGCATTTTATTCCGATCTATTATTTATCAGGCCCCATGATCTTTTTTTATGTTAGGGGAACTTTGATCGATAAATCAAATTTGTCTAAATGGGATTATCTACATTTTCTTCCCGCTATTATTTCCTTGATTTCCATTTTTCCCTATTATTTTGAAAGTTTTGATAAAAAATTAGAATTGGCAAAAATAGTATTTGATTACCCGAATACGCATAAATCCATCAATATTTCATGGATGTATCCTAGCTCATTTAACATATTTTTACGCTCGATTTTAATCCTTTTTTATCTATTTTCAAGCATTTGTATTCTAACAAAATACCGCATTAAATTTAAAAAGCGAAATGTTCCAAGCGTTCAAAAACAACAAGCATTACAATGGCTGTATTCCTTGGTTTTTATTGCCAGTGTAACAAGTATTTCTTACTTCTTCATTACCAAAAACTATTATTTCGGAAGTCCTTCCAAAAATGAAATCAATGCCTATTCCATCAATAGCCTTGCCGCATTGTCCTACAGTTTAATCCCGATTATGATGCTCCTATTTCCTCAGCATTTGTACGGAATTCCGATTAATAGAAGCAAAATAACGAACAACAACAGCAACAATTCAAGCAACGAAAAACCTCTTGAGTCCATTAAAAAAGACTTGGACGATCCCCTTGACCCTTTTGTCAATGTCGCTAACCACATCATGACTTACCTAGAAAATGAAAAGCCATTTGTTAATCCGGAATTCAGTATCGATGATTTAGCTACGAATTTAGATATTCAAAAACATCATTTGTATTATTGCTTCAACAATATTTTGCAAATTAAATTTACCACCCTTCGGACAAAACTCAGGGTCAATTATGCTCAAGAAATTCTATTAAGCGGCGATTTAACCACGATGTCGATGGAAGGAATCTGGACCAAAGCAGGATTTGCCTCTAGAACCAATTTCTTTGTTTCTTTTAAAGAAGTAACAGGATCCACCCCCTTGGAATACATCAAATCGAAAGATTTGGGAGAATTGATGGAATTTTGAGCTTATAAATAGAAATGAGCGTTTATATTTCTCAATTCTGAACTCATTTTTCTCAAAACGGAACTCATTTTAATTTTTTGGACTGCTCGAATTTGTATTATATGCCGAAATTTGTAGCTCCTTCAACAGGTAAAAATTAGATACATGAGATTCACGTATATCTAATTTCGTATTGGTTCATTGTTAGAATGTCCTAACCAACATCGACTACCACTATCTTTTTAATAAGGAAGTATCATATAAGAATAATTCTTTGTGTGTCTTTGTGTTAGCATGTTAACACAAAGGCACGGAGGAGGAAGAGTTTAGTTATTAGTTATTAGTTGTTAGTTGTTAGTTATTAAATCCTAATACTTCTTGCCACATATTAATAACTAAACACTAATAACTAACAACTAATAACTAATACCTTACCTCCTCACGTTCTTCGTAATCTCATTCAATTGCTTAATTTTCTCTTGAAAATCACCTTTTAATTGCTTTCTAAGAGCTTCTAGTTGCTCAAGGCTAGTCTGAATGTCATTGGGGATAATATCTTCTAAAAACGCACGGATACGCTTTGCTAAGGTGGGCGATTTGCCGTTGGTAGAAATGGCAATCTTTAAATCGCCTTTTTGGACAATCGATCCTAAATAAAAATCGCACAAGGCGGGAGTATCTGCCACATTGCACAACAAATGCTTTTGTGCTGCCAATGCTTTAATTTCTTGATGCAAAGCAAAATTATCCGTAGCACAAATCACCAAATCCAAGCCCTCCAAATCCTGCTCCAAAAACCCTCTTTGATAAATTTGAACCTGAGGGAAATCTTTCAAATAATTGAGCGTTTCCTCACGAAAAAAAGGCGCCACCATGGTAATTTTTGCGTGTGGAGAATTTCTTAACAAGGCCGAAACCTTTTCCAAAGCCACATTTCCCCCTCCTACTACAAGCGTAGAAAGTTGATCCAACTTTAAAAAAATAGGAAATAGGGTGTTGGTGGATTCCATCTTCGAAATTATTTTTTACCTGCCAATTGCCCACAGGCCGCATCAATGTCTTTTCCTCTAGATCGACGAACGTTTACAATCATCCGCTTACTTTCCAAAAACGAAGAAAATTGTTGAATCGCATCAGCCTCCGCATTCACAAAATCTGCCTCTTTAATCGGATTATATTCAATGATATTAATCTTGCAAGGAATTTGCTTAGCAAAAGCCCAAAGCTCTCTGGCATCATCGATGCTATCGTTGAATTTATTGAAAACGATGTACTCCAAGGTAATTTTATTGGCCGTTTTCTCATAAAAATAAAGCAAGGCTTCTTTCAATGCTGCCAAAGTATTGCTTTCATTGATTGGCATGATCCGATTTCTTTTTTCATCATTGGCTGCATGTAGAGACAAAGCCAAATTGAATTTCACTTCATCATCCGCCAATTTTTTGATCATTTTAGCAATGCCCGCCGTGGAAACGGTAATACGCTTGGGCGACATGCCTAAACCCTCTGGAGAAGTAATTTTCTCAATCGACTCCAATACATTGGCATAATTCAACAAGGGCTCTCCCATGCCCATATAGACGATATTCGTCAAAGGCTGTTGGTACATTTTTTCCGCTTGATCACGAATTAAAACCACTTGATCATAAATCTCAAAGGCCTCTAAATTCCGCTTTCGATCCATATAACCTGTGGCACAAAAACTACAGGTCAAAGAACAACCCACTTGCGAAGAAACGCAAGCCGTTACCCTTTCATCCGTCGGAATTAAAACTCCCTCCACCAAATGCGCATCATGTAAAGCAAAACTGGATTTAACCGTTCTGTCTTTACTGATTTGAGCTTCGGAAGTCTCCACACAATGCATGGCATAATTTTCATTTAACCAAGCACGCGTTTCCTTCGGAATATTTAACATTTGATCAAAAGAACGTGCCGATTTTTTCCAAATCCACTCATAGATTTGCTTGGCACGAAAAGCCGGCTGACCCTGCTCCTGCATGGCCTGCTTTAACTCTTCCAAACTTAATTTACGAATGGATTTCACAACACGTTTTTCTACTAATTCCGGCACGATTATTTCTTTAATAATTCTCCTACTTTAGCAGAAATGGCTTTCCCATCCGCTAAACCAGCCAATTGTTTGGTAGCAGCACCCATTACTTTGCCCATATCCGCAGGGCTACTCGCGCCTACTGAAGCAATAATCTCCTGTAATTTGGCTGTCAATTCTTCTTCCGATAATTGCTTTGGCAAAAACTCTTCATAATCGTTAATTCCACTTGCTCCTTTTCAGCTAAATCAGCACGATTTTGTGCCACATAAACTTCCAAAGAATCTTTGCGTTGCTTCGCTGCCTTCATCAAGATTTTCATTTCAGCATCTGCAGATAATTCTCCTGAATTAGAACCCGATGTTTCTTCCAATAAAATCAAGGATTTAATAGCTCTCAAAGCTCTTAAACGATCTGCATCTTTCGCACGCATGGCATCTTTGATACCACTCTCAATTGTTAACTTTAACGACATATTTTTATGGTTTAAAATGGGATTTAACCCCCTCTATAAATTCTCGGTGATTGCTCAAACGAGGTACTTTATGTTGCCCTCCCAACTTTCCTCTTTCCTTCATCCAAGCATAAAAAGTCCCAGCAGGCGCTTGGTGAATAATAGGCGGGCCTAAGACTAAATTATAAGACCGTTTGGCATCATAATCAGAATTGAGTTCTCTCAAGGTCTGATCCAACATCTCTGCAAAGATACGGAAATCTTTGGGTGCTTTGGAAAATTCAATGACCCATTCGTGATTTCCACTTTTTCCCCCTTCCATAAACGAAGGAGCAGCCGTGTATTCTTTTAATTCAGCAGAAGTAACATAACACGCTTTAGCGATGGCTTGTTCCGCATTATCGATAATTAATTCTTCGCCAAAAGCATTGATGAAATGCTTGGTTCTTCCGGTAATCTTGATTCGATAAGGAAAATTAGAGGTAAATCTTACCGTATCCCCGATTTTATAGCGCCACAATCCCGCATTGGTGCTAATCACCAAAGCATAATTAATGCCCAATTCCACCTCCCAAAGTGGCACAATGGTATTGGCCTCCTCTCCTTCTTCATTCAATGGAATAAACTCGTAAAAAATGCCATAATCCAACATCAATAACAATTCATCGGGCAGACTTAAATCATCTTGTATACCAAAAAACCCTTCGGAAGCATTGTATATTTCCAAAAAACCTACATCCAATCCTTGAAATACCTCCTTTTTAAACATCTCTCGGTAAGGACCAAATGCCACCGCCCCATGAATCATGAATTCAAAGTTTTCCCAAACTTCTAAAATGGATTTCTTACCCGTTATTTCTAAGATTTTTTCAATCAAAACCAAGGTCCAAGTGGGAACCCCTAAAATACTTGTAACATTCTCCTGAGAAGTTACCAAAGCCATTTTTTCAATTTTTTGATCCCAATCATCCATCAAGGCCACATCCAAAGAAGGCGTTCGAATCAACTGTGCCCAAATGGGTAAATTTTTCATCACCACCGCTGACACATCTCCCAACAACATACTCGAATTCATGGGATTACTCGCCAAACTGCCACCAATCGACAATCCTTTCCCCTCAAATACTTTAGTTTCAGGCTTATTATTGACCAGCAAAGTAATCATGTCCTTTCCGCCCATTAAATGACAATCGCCCAACGATTCTTTGGACACAGGAATAAATTTACTTCTTGCATTGGTCGTTCCAGACGATTTCGAGAACCAAGAGATGGGTGTTGGCCAAAGAATTTGCTCCTCGCCTTTCATCATTCGCTCGATGTAAGGAAAAATCTCTTCGTAGGTGGAAATCGGTACGGTCGATTTAAATTGCTGGTAATTTTTGATCAAACCATATCCGTACATCCGCCCCCATTCCGTGTGTTGTGCCTGCGCCAGCAAGTCAAAAAAACATCGCTCCTGCAACTCATGCGGCCGAGTGTACATCGCTTCAATGCGAGGCATTCTCTTCTTCATTAACCACAATAAAGTTTCATTGAAAAGCGACATGGATGTTTAAGGCTGGCTAATTGTTAGGGCTCTATTGGGGTAATCGGTGATAAAACCGTCCACTTTCAACTGAATGAGTTTTTTCATTTCTTCTGGCTCATTCACTGTCCAAGGTATCACTTGGATATTATTGGCATGACAAAAATCAACTGCCGATGCATCCAAAGCGGTATAACTGGAACTATAAATATCTGGTGCAAAACCCAAATCTTTCAGGGTATTTTCAGGGGATTTCCGACTGACCAAAGCAGAAAGTTTAACGGGAGCATATTGCCCATTTTGTATCTTTTGATGCCAAAATTTCAATACATTGAAATCGAAACTTTGTAAAATCAAGAACTTTGAATCCACCTGATTTTGCATGACTTCATGTACCCGTTGAGAAAATTCTTCCACGCTTTTCGGCTGCGAAATCCCGTATTCCTTCTCGTCTGATTTAATTTCAATGTTATAATAAATCGCTTTGCCCGTTTTCTTTCGAAAGGCCTCCGCCATTTTTAGCACATCTGACAACAAAGGTTTAAAACAGGCAATTTTCTGCTGTTCGGGAAACAAGGCATTGCCCCTTTTGCCCACATCAAATTGCTTGATTTCATCATAGGTCATTTGATATAAATTCAGCTTTTCCTGTTGCTCTTTTGTCACCAAACTACCATCTGGAAAACTGGCATACAAAGCATTCATGTAGGGCTCATGAGAAACCACTACTTGGCCATCTTTGGAAATACAAACATCCATTTCTAAGACTTGAATCCCCAAATCCAAAGCATGCTCAAAAGCCACAATCGTGTTTTCTGGATACAATCCCCGACAACCACGGTGGCCTTGAATAAAGGGTATTTGGGCGCTTAAATGGATATTCATACACAAAAAAAAAGCTAGGTAAATATTTTTCATAAAGGTTTCATCGACTTATTACGCGCATTACTTTGTTCGTCTAATTGAGCAAAAACTTTCTTATACAACTCTTTGAATGCTTTGGGTTCTTTGATGTAATCATTTAAACTATTAACAAATCGGGTAGAATCGATGCCATGTTTTTTAAAAACTTGTTTTTCAAAATAATTATAAACCACCAAGGAGGAGTCTACCGTACCCAAATGCATCGCATTTACCTTCCCTTCGGTTAAATGTATATCTACCAAAATCTGAATCATTTTGGCTTCTGGTAAAGTGGAGGATTGTTTCGTTTCACTGCATGAAAACAAAAAGGGTAGGAATAAAAAAATATATTTGTACATGCTAAAAAATTTGGACACAAATTAGAAAGCTTTTGTGAATATTCATTGGAAATCATGACTTTTCCATAATTTTCATTTTAAATCTCTAATTTTAACCTTTGTATTCATCCAATCTATATCCCCAATAATGGATATTCGATCATTTTTTTCACATGTTGTTCAACTTGAAATTCGCATAAGAAAGGCGATAAATACCCAAATGCAGGGGAATTTTTCATCGGTCTTTAAAGGTTCTGGATTAGAATTTAGCGATTTGAGGCAATATCAATATGGGGATGATGTTCGGCACATTGATTGGAATACCAGTGCCAAAGGGCATGGAACTTTTGTGAAATTGTACAAAGAAGAAAAAGAGCAAACCGTTTTTTTTCTATTGGACGTGAGTGCATCTGGGAACATCGGCCGACAAGGGAAAAGTAAGTTTTTGACCATGAAAGAGGTAACTGCTGTTTTAGCCCTTTCTGCCATCAAAGAAGCAAGTCACATTGGATTTTGTTGTTATTCAGACAAGAATGAGAAGTTCATGGCGCCTGCAGCAGGCAAAAAACATGGTTTCAAAGCCATTTCCGAGTTATTTAAATTAGAACCCGAAAACAAAGGAACGGATTTAAAAGGAGCATTGATGTTTTTGTCGAATGTCTTAAAACGCAGAAGCCTCATTTTTATCTTGTCGGATTTCATTGACAATGGATATGAAGATTTTCTGAAGGCAACAGCCAACAAACATGATTTAGTGGTGATTCAAATCAATGACAAACAAGAGCTAAAATTGCCTTCTATGGGCATTATTCCAATTTTTGACCCAGAAAGGAATCGAACAACTTGGATGAACACCTCCTCGAAATCCTTTAAGCAATTGCTTCAGGAAGAAACAGAAATCAAAGGAAATCGATTAAAAAAATTATGCAAACAATGGAGTGCGGATTATATTTCAATTCAGGCCGGAGAAGATTTTGTGCCAACATTGATTAAATTATTCAATACCAGAAAGTAATGCAAGAAAAGGAATTGCAAATTGAAGGAAAATTTTTGGAAGATTCGGTCAAAATCGGGCAAATCTTTCATTATACCGTATTTGTCAAACATCCTAAAAATCAAGAAATCTTTTTCCCCTCCATTCATCAAAATATCGGGACTTTTGAACCTGTCAAAAGAGAATATTTTGTGACAAAAACCAAGGGTCAAAATAGTATAGATTCGGCTATTTACACCTTTCGTTTATTCAATATTCAAAAAAGCCACATCTTGAATTTTCCGATTTATGTGATGGCTGATCAAGATTGCACCTTAATTTCTCCGAAACCCGATACAATATTTATCAAACATTTAGTTAAACATCCTGAAAATGTGAACCTAGATGCCATATACAGTCAAATCGCAATTCCACATTTAGCGCCAAAAACAGAATTAAAAAACATTCTTTCTTGGGGTTTGGGAGTATTATTATTTGCCGGACTTGTTTATTGGTTTTTTGGAAATAGGATTAAACAAACCTACAAGCTTTACCTCCTTTGGCGAAAGAATTTAGACTTTAGAAGAAGTTTTCAACGTTATTTTAGAAATATTTCTAACTCAATGTTGGGATTGAGGAATTTGGAAAAAGCCTTTACGCTTTGGAAGATCTATTTGGAATCGCTCACACAAATTCCTTTTTCAACTTTTACGACCAAAGAAATGTTGGACAATCTAAATGTTAAACGTTTAGACAAATATTTAAATGAAATGGATTCAGCGATTTATGGGGGTAATTTTTCCACCAAAACCATGGATTCGGTCACTGAATTAATGAACATTGCGAATAATATTTACCAATCGGAAAGGCGAAAAATTAAACTAGAATCTAAGAAAAAATGAAGCACAGCTTAGAATTTTACTGGTTTGAAATCAAGTCGATTTTCTCTTTTCATTGGGAAAATCCAATCATTCTCTATTTTTTACCCCTTCCATTTTTACTTTATTTCATAAAAAATGTTTGGCAAAGAAATAATCGATCTAAAATAAGTCTTTCATTTTCCAAACCCCTGGTACAGAATAAACTCAACCGAGTACTAAGTTTTATTCCCGACGTCTTGCAAGGAAGTCTATTATTAAGTTTACTCATCGCCCTTGCAGGACCGTATAAGTCAATCATTCACCACAAAAAAGAAGCACAAGGCATCGATATCGCCTTGGCGATAGACATCTCATCATCTATGTTGACCAAAGATGTATTGCCTTCTCGATTAGAAGTGGCAAAAAGTGTGGCAAAAACATTCATTCAAAAAAGAACTGCTGATCCCATTGCCTTGATTGCATTTGCGGGAGAACCCTATTTAGCGAGCCCAATCACCCTAGACAACGCCTACTTACAAGGAGCATTAGGGGCCTTAGAATCCGAACTAATACCAGAAGAAGGAACCGCGCTCGGAGACGCCTTAGGCATGTGTTTGAACCAAATTCGCAACAATCCCAATCCCAAAAAGATTTGTATTTTAATCAGTGATGGAAAAAATACGGCAGGTAATTTAGACCCGAATATTTCCGCCAAATTGGCTAAAACTTTTCACATAAAAGTCTATACCATTGCAGTTGGTTCCAACACAACCCAGATAGATCCAGTAGATGAAAGTACTTTAAGAAGTATTGCGGAACAGACGGATGGGCAATTTTTTAGGGCAACAGATACACAGGCATTGCAGAAAACATTTGAGCGGATTGATCAGTTGGAGAAAACAAAGATCTATCAGATTACTTGGGAAGAGCGAATTGATCAAAGTGCCTTTTTTATTCAATTGGGCTTCTTGTTGTTTATGGCTGGTATGATTCTACGATTAACATGGATCAATAATATGTTAGAAGATTGATATGATAGTATTCCCCAACGCGAAAGTCAATATTGGTTTGTATGTCACTGAAAAAAGGGCAGACGGCTTTCACAATTTAGAAAGCGCATTTTTCCCAACCAATTGGACCGATATATTGGAAATAACTCCACAAGAAACATTTGAATTTAGCGCATCTGGTTTACCTATTTCTGGAAACATAGAGAGCAATTTATGTTATCGAGCCTATCAATTATTGAAAGAGGCCTACGACATCCCTGGAGTGCATATTCATTTACATAAAATAATCCCAATGGGCGCAGGGCTCGGTGGCGGAAGTTCAGATGCGGCCTACACGCTGATGGCTTTAAGGGATCTTTTTGAATTGCCTTTGAGCAATACTGACTTAATTCCTTATGCTCAAAAATTAGGCAGCGATTGCGCCTTTTTCTTGTTAAATACTCCTGCCTTTGGGGTCGGCAAAGGAGATGAATTAAGTCCAATCGATTGCTCGATTGAGAATAAATTTTGGGTTTTTGTTTATCCAAAAATGGGCATTTCTACCCAAGAGGCCTATGCCAATATCAGACCGAAACCTGCCAAAAATCATTTGCCCGATGCACTAAAAAGACCCATCTCGGAATGGAAAAACACCATTCATAACGATTTTGAAGACAGTGTTTTCCCCAAATACCCGCTGCTAAAAGAAATCAAGGAAGACCTATACGCATTAGGCGCCATTTACGCCTCCATGAGCGGATCTGGGTCCACCCTATTTGGCATATTTGATCATCCGATTGAAATACCGGAAAAATGGAGTTCTTTTGATGTAAGAAGTATGATGTATGATGTATGATGTATGATGTAAGATGTATGAGGGCTTGCGTTAAACTTTGTGACCTTTAGTGTTGTTTTAGTCCTAAGGAAAGAGAAAACAATTAATTCACACAACTTACATCATACATCATACATCATACATCTTACATCATACATCTTACATCACTTAGCTTTCTGCTACTACTTCCTTTACTTCCGGAACCATTCTTGTCATCAAGGTTTCAATACCAGCTTTCAAGGTTATCGTTGATGAAGGGCAACCAGAGCAAGAACCTTGTAAAAGGACTTTGACTTGACCAGTTTCTTCATTGAAAGAATGAAAAGAAATTGCACCGCCATCTGACTCTACAGCAGGTTTAACGTATTGATCTAATACATTTTTGATCTTCGAAATAATTTCAGAATCAGAAGTCCCATCTGTTTCAGCATATTGACTTTCTGGTAAACTAAAGACTGGTTTTTTATCGGCAAAATAGGCCTTCAAATATTGTTTTATGCCAAATAATTCATCTTCCCAGGCAATATTTTCTGACTTGGTCAGGGTAATAAAATTACTCGTGATAAACACTCTTTTAACAAAATCAAATCCAAATAAAGCAACTGCCAATGGAGAAGATTTTTCTTTAGTCAAGCCATCTGCAGGTTGTTCGTAATCAAATGTTAAACCATCTGGCAACAATTCAATATTAAAAACAAATTTCATTGAATGTGGATTGGGCGTCGATTCGGTATAAATATGTATCGTTGAAGTAAGCATGATCGAATTTAAATTAGATGTAAATAGTATAACTACAAAAATAGTAGATAAGTTTCACAATGAGGTGTGAGAAATGTAGAATTCGGTGGCTGAGGCTCTCGAAGCCACCTCATACCTCATACATCATACATCATACATCACCTAACCACCTCAAACCTCCTTTTCGCCTCTTTCCTAGAAAACGCATTAAAATGCCACCATTCAAAATCGATGGGCATGAAACCTGCTTTTTTCATTAGATTTCGCAATAATAAACGATTTTCATAGGCTTTTTGGGATAATTGGCCATTGTTTAAAAATTGTTGTTCCAATTTTGGATAGGCTAATTCCCCGAAAAAATCATATTTCGTACCCATGTCCAAAGCCTGTCCTTTCTCATCAGCCAGAGTCAAATCAATGGCACTGCCATAATTATGAATGGAATGTTCTTTAGGGTCTGCCACATATTTTTGGCGTTCTTTGGGCGGCAAATCGCTCAATGTATTCCATAAAACCCATTGAATCGACAAAGGTCTAGCTGCATCATAAATCAGAATATGATACCCAGGATGTGTTTTCTGTAAAATTTCATTCGCTATTTTTAATTTGGCAATCACCTCTTTTTGCAAATACGCGGTATGTAAACAGCCATACACGTTCTTTTTCATGAAATTATCCGTTGTGCCATATTTCAATTCGACCAAAATATTGGGAATTTCTTTCTTTACCTCTAAAAGTCCCTGTTCTTGCATGGCTATTTCGTAAGAACAATTCGAATTTTGAGCCGACAGCGTTGAAGAAAGACCTGCATAAAACAGAAAAAGAAAGGATAATCGAGAAAGCTTTTCCATAAAAAACAAAGAATTTCCCTAAATTTAGCCAAATTTTTAACGAAATAATGCCTCATTAATGGCGCTTTGATCAATGGCTTTAAATTGGATTTGGTTTTTATTTTTTGGCGTGGCATTCGTGGTAGCCATTATTCAATATATTTTCTTTGGAAATGCGGACATTTTTAAAATCTTGGTCGATGGCATGTTTGATTCCGCCGAAATGGCCGTAATGAAAATTGCATTGCCTTTGGCGGGTGTCATGACCTTCTTTATGGGCATTTTGCAAGTGGGTGAAAAAGCGGGCGCCATTCAGTTTTTAGCCAAAAGAATTAGACCTTTTTTTACCCGATTATTTCCCGAAATTCCGCAAGACCACCCTGTTCATGGACAAATGATCATGAATTTTTCTGCGAATTTATTGGGACTTGATAATGCTGCCACTCCATTTGGCTTAAAAGCCATGCAAGGATTGCAAGATTTGAATACGGAAAAAGAAACAGCTTCCAATGCTCAAATCATGTTTTTGACCTTGCATAGTGCTGGACCTGTCTTAATTCCACTCAGCATCATGGCACAAAGAGCCATCTATGGAGCAAAGGATGCATCGGATGTCTTTATTCCCTGTTTAATGGCTACCTACGCTGCGACAATGACTGGGTTGATATTCGTGGCTATCAAACAAAGAATTCGCCTCTTAGATCCCGTTTTAATGAGCTGTATCCTCGGTCTAACTGCTATTTTAGGTGGGATATTATTTTATTTCAGTCAATTGAGCAAAGAACAGATTGAAATTCAATCGAAAATATTCAGTAATGGATTATTATTTACCCTAATTTTTAGCTTTTTAGCAGCTGCGTTTTGGAAGAAAGTGGACATCTTTTCCACCTTTGTGGATGGGGCAAAAAGCGGATTTGAAACATCAGTGAAAATCATCCCTTATTTGGTTGGAATGCTTGTTGCCATCAGTTGTCTAAGAAATTCTGGGGTATTGGATTTTATGGTACAAGGCATGAAATGGCTTGTTTCATTAACCCCTTTAGATGCCCGTTTTACGGATGCTTTACCAACAGCCTTACTACATCCAGTGAGTGGAAGTGGTTCCAGAGCGATGATGATTGATACCATGAAAACCTTTGGCCCCGATTCATTCCCTGGCCGATTATCATGCGTTTTTCAAGGTTGCGCAGAAACCATTTTATACGTGATTGCCCTCTATTTTGGATCTGTGCAAGTCAAAAATATTCGCTATACCCTATGGGCTGGCCTCACCGCAGATATTGTGGGAATTATCACGGCGATTGTAGTTAGTTATGTATTTTTTGGATAAAACTTGGTGCCCTTTGTGTTTAAACACGGAGATCACAAAGAATCAGAAATTAATCCATTTTCTGTTCGCGTTATTTTCAAGCCCAAGTGCATTAACAATTCATTCGTTTCATCCAACAAACAATCATTTCCTTCCATCCATTTTTGGAAAAAATCCCGAAGGGAGCCTTCATAGACTTCCTCACAAATGGCATAAAAATCCTCCATGGTATATCCCCTTTTTAATCGACCGAAGCGTTGATTCATTAAAAGCATCACTTCTCGAATTGATTTTTGATCATCAAATTTTCGACGAATCATTAGGTCAAGACCGAGGGCAAAAAGGGCCCCTTTGTAATAAATGGAAACCCTTTTACCAGGTAAAGATTTACCATAACCGTCCATCCATAAATCGATGGAGCTTTCCACCAAAGACTGCTTTGAATCCCCATCTCGATCAAAATGCAACTTCAAATTTCCCAATAAAGAGGCCACATATTCCTCTCGATTCCACACCCCAGAAGCGTATAAAAACCAATCGCCCAGGTAGGTCGTGATTCCCTCTACAATACCTCCTGTAGTAAAATAAACCTCTTTATGATAAGCATAAGGCAATAATTCTTTGGGGCGAATGGTGCCAATGTTCCAAACGTGAAACAATTCATGGGATGCCAATCCGATCAAATCTTCATAGGCATCGCGATCTTCTGGACCCATGACCATCATTGTGGAATTAATATGTTCTACTCCATGGTAAAAAGGTTGTGGGCAAATCCAATGTAAAAATCGATAGTTTTTTACGGGAAAATCTTTCATCCATTCCAACTGAAATTCGCTGATTTTTTGATAAGCAGACAGCAATTTTTGAGTGAAAAATCCTTGGGGAACAATGCCTTGCGCATAAAAAGTAACATCACCCACTTTCCATTTCGCACTAGCAATTTGAGGCGCTGCCATAAAAGGAGAATCGACCAATTCCCGATAAGATTTGGCTCTCCAAGTGAACGAATTAAGGTTTTTAAGTGCCGTTGCTTTTTGCCAAAAATCCAGACAATCTATCCGAACTTCGCAAGCTTGGTTTTCTGTCCCTTTCAAAAATAAACAACAATTGATAAAATTGATGTACAACATCTCTGACGAAGAAACACTTCCTCCTGCATCTGCCTGCTCCGCCCAATAGCTATAATGCAAAGTGATAGGCTCTAAATCCTCCGCTGAAAGATTCCAAACCGATGGTTCAGATTTGAAAATTTCAATGGAATTTCCTGATGCACTTTTCGCAATTACTTGATCAATATTTTTAGCAAAATGCTGCGCTTGATATCTTCCTGGGCGCCAAATGGGCAATAAAATGCTTTGCTTCCCTAACTTTTTAGGGAAAAAAGTATAAGTCAATTGAAGCCTTTTAGGCTCCTTTTCATCGGCGGAAATGGTATAAATGGATGTATTCATTTAAGCTAATACTTCTTGTAAAATTTGCAAAGACCTTAATTCTCCGAAAGATTCCACATGTAATTGATAATAACGAATCAAGGCACCCAACATTTCTTTTCTTTGTGTTTTGGTGACCAAAATCGAGGTTCCATAATCAGATAAAATCAATCGATCCAGTACCTCCAAATGATCCGGCCTTCCGTATTCTGAACGATTCAATGCCAATTGTTGATAAAATTCCGAGCCATTACTGGGCGAAAAGCCTAAAAAAGCGGTCAAATTCCATAAAAACTGGATGTGAAAATTTTCAAAATTCTCCTGACAAGTATCTAAAAACTGCAAAGAATCCTCCAAAAATTGAAACAAAATAGGATTTGCCTCCTCTTCTTTTAAAACCTTATTCAAAACTTCACTTAAAAACAAAGCAATGCTCGATTTAGCAATATCAAATGGAATATGCTGATAAGGAAAATAACATTTCAGCTCAGAAATTCGATTCAAGCCTTTTCCTGGTTTGGAATAGACCTCCATATCCAACAGCGTTAGCGGCTGAAATAAAGCCATTTTATGTTTCGCTTTGGCGGAACGCACGCCATTTTCGATATAACTAGCAATCCCCAATTCTGCGGTATAAATAGTAACGAGCAAGGAAGTTTCTCGGTATTTTAAATAATGAATAACGATGCCTTTGGTTTTGGTTAGCATATTATTCTTCTGAATTTTCAGCCAAAAAATCGTCAGATAATCCGATTTCCAAGGCTAATTTATCTAAAATTTCATCCACACTTGCATCTTCCGCAAACCGAATGGGCTCCCGAAATTCAACCTCCAATTGAGTATTTCTCTTTTTGAGAAGTAAGCCCTTTTTGTCAAAAGCCCTTCTAAATCCATTGATTCGGACAGGAACCACAATAGGATTTTGGCCTTTGATCAAATGTGCTACACCTTTTCTTAATGGAGCAAAAGCCCTGGTGGTACCTTGAGGAAAACTGATGACCCAACCAAATCCTAAACCTTTTCCAATTTTCTCAACAGCCTCCAAATCCACTTCCCTTTTGACTTCTTGGCCATTGGCTCTCCAAGAACGATTTACCAAAATGGCTCCCGCTTGAGCAAATAATTTGGGAACCAATCCGTCATTTTTCATCGTCTCTGCAGCCGCTACATAAAATAAATTGGACCGAGGCGCCAATAAATAAATGGGGTAATTGACGGAATTTTTAAAGCCCCATTTGACGGAAAAAAAGATGTGATACAAACAAATCACGTCCATGAAATAGGTTTGATGATTCGGCAAGAATAAAACACCATTTTCAGGCAAATTATCTATATGTTCCGTCCCCTTGATCAAGGTTTTGTTGTAAAAACGGAGTCGATTATAGGTAACCAAACCCAACACAAACATGATGATTCGTTTAAAAACAATGGGATTTCCAAAAGGGTCTCTTTCTCCGATTCCCAAGGTATCCATGAATTGAAATAATCGTGTTAGCTTAGATGCCATTAAAATCCTCCTTGTTTACTTTTTGCTTTGGGTTTTGGTGTTGATTTTTCTTTTGGTTTATCAAGGGTTTTAGTGGCTGCTTTTTTTGTGGGTACAATTTTACGATAATAAGATGTAAATTTCTTCAAAAATGCATCTTTTTCATCCGATGCCGCCTCTACCACTCGAACACCTAACTTATCTGCATCCTTTTTGTTTTCTTTAACTGCCTCTCTAATAGCAGCTAAAAATCCATTATCCGAAGAATAAACGCCTAATTCTCCATTGAAATAAGCAAAATAATACCAAAGATCTTCCGATAATTCCCAATACGCATAGAACTCCTCTTTACTTGGTTTTTTGATGACTTCCATGTAGCCTTTAACCATATTGTTCACATCCACAGGCCCCACATTGACCAATGGAAAGTTTTCTGTGGTATAAAATGAGCTGGTATTAGGCGACCAAGTCCATTTAACCGAGGAAAAATTAATGCTTTTAGCGAAATCGGGAGCGACTTTATCCAAGGCCACATGCTCTTTATCCATTTTACTTTTGATAGGCTCAGGAATATCTTTGTTCATCAATAAACTCACCCTCAACAAATAATCATCTCGCGTTTCCGGTTCATCTGCGGAACTTGTGATCAAACCTTCATCTAAATTATACTTCACGATTCGATCCCCCATTACCTTTAATACATTGGCTGGCACAGGGAATTGTAAACTTAACCAAGATTCAATTCTAGGAACCAAAGTGTCCGTCGACATGTGAATATTTCCAAAGGATTTCAGCCATTTATTTCCCGTAAATAACTCCACCGCACCACTCGTTTCAATTCGTTTTTCTTTGGAATACAACTTCATTAAAGACGTTTTGCCCAATACTTGAAAATACTCTTTTTGTTCCTCCACAATCCCAGAAGCTGAAAATAAAACAGGATCCAAATCATCTGAAACGGGACTCAAAAAGGTTGGATACAATTTATTATCGGCATTGATAAATATTCCGGCTGTAACGGGCCTTCCTGATTCATCTCTTAAATTTTCATCCAATTTCAAATTTGGGCTTTCGCCTTGTTTGGGTTCAAAAGGAATCCATGCGGATTTGATGTTTTTCAATCCCAAATCTGGACGAATAAATCCTTTGAATTGTAAAAATTCTTGATCCGACTGAAAACTCACTTCCCCCTTAAATTGCTGGTGTTGACCAATGGCCAAGGTGCGTTTTTCTCCAAAATTGGCTTCTGCTTTCACTAATTTTCGTGCTTGATTTTTTGCATCGGCGGGAATTTCCGTGAATTCAAATTTGCTCAAAGGCAAAGGAATACTATCGCCACTGGCTCTTGGAAGAAGGTAATTAGCCGTACCTTTCCAAAACTCAGAATTAGCCTCTATGACAGCTAGATTCTCCAATTTATGTCGGCTGTTTTCAGGATCCAACAAGGCTTTTGCTTCCGTAAATGGCTTGAATTTTCCATCTTTTTGAATACCCAATAATCCTCCAGAAGGATAAACCAAAGCAGGTCCTATGGCCACTTGCTTGACTCCTCCTAATTGTAAAAACTGAGCCTTTAAATCGTAATCCGCCGAATTTGCTAAAATTAATCCTTGCGATTCCCCTACATTGCTTTTCATCTGAGAAGGAACATTCAAACTATCTTTTTCAAAAGTCGTGCTATCCGCAGACCACTTGCTTAACTCGAACCCTTTTTTACCAAATAATTTAAATCGTTGATTGCTTAAATCCCAAAGAGCTTCTGAAATCGTACTTTGATAAGCCAAATGGGGGAAAACAATATTGCTTTCTGCCAAATCGCTCGTGGTATTTTTCGCTGTTTTGAGTGTCACTTTATTGCTTCCAACCAGCGATTCTACAGATATGGATTTTGCATAAACCAAAGGTTTGAACAATTTCATGTTCCTGCCAATCTGAAAAGCAGATTCATCACTTTGCCAATTGGTGGCAGCAAAAGTAAATCGAGAAGAGGTAAATAGTCCATCTGCATAATTCAGAATTCCTGCTCCTACCACTTTCTTTTGATGAATAAATAAGTCGCCATCTAAAGTCAACAAGTTTTGATACAAAGCAATTTTCGACTTAATGGGATGAATGGTGATAGAATCTTTTTGAGGAACCCAACGCAAGGCATGTTGTTCCCAATTCGCTTGTGGAAAAACATTTTTACCTTGATAAAGACTTTGCATTTTGCCAGAAGTACTATTTGCAAGAAGAGAATTAGGATAAAATTGACTCGTTTTGGTATCCGAAAAAATACCTGAAACACTTAAATTTCCAGACGCATGCAAGCCTAATTTATCCATGAATAAAGGTCCTTCCAATTGGAATTTTCCTTGCTTTTGGTAAATATCCAAAGGATTTTTTTGAAGATATTTAAAGCCAAATGATTGATCTGGCATCAATTCCAAATCCGTTTTTAATACAGGAAATAAGCCATCAGAATAAAAAGATCCTTCAAAGGTAATTTGCTTCAAAAGTAAACTATCCAGCTCAATTTTAGGCACCTTAAAATAGTATTTTGCAGCAGAAAAGACGCCTTCTGCGCGCCATGGCTCATTAAAATAGGCCGTAACTCCTTTTGGAATAATTAATTTAGGGTACGCCGCAATTCCCAAACGGCCCGATTTATTGTTGGGTGGACTCAATAACAAAGAGCCAGATTCGTATTTAAATTGCCCCCCTAATTCCTTTGTTCCAATATCTCCATTTTTCAATTTGGGCAAAAAAGTAATCGAATCTATTTGATCAAATTTTACGGTGAAATTGGCAAAATCAAATTTAAAATCAGGACCTCTAAACCGGTAATTCCCAATTTTAATTTCTCCATTGAAATCGAAATCGCGACCATTACTAAAAACAATTTGATGATCAATGGGTATAAAATTTGCTTTCAAAGAATCGGAAATCACGACTTCATCTATCCCTCGAACTTTCAGGGTTTTGTTGCTCAAATACAAGGTAATATTGGCGGTATCTTTGGGCACTTGGTCCGACATAGATGCCAAATAAAATCGATCAAAATCTTTTTTGGCAAACAATACGTTGGCATAATGTTTACCTAAACGAGTAAATGAAATCAGGTCCGTTTGGGTCGAATAATTAAAATATCCCGCTTTGGCAAAACGAACAAAACCCGCTTGAATTTCCTTTAAGGTCTTTTTATTTTTAAGGGCGATATCACTTAAATATGCGCTACTTGATTTCGTTTCCAAGAGATAATTGTACAAAATCCGAATGGGATTAAATGTCATCATATCTTGCAAAACACGAATCCGCTCTTCTTCAAAATAATCAAAAGATTCTACCCAAGCGGGGTTTTGCAGTTTAGCTGCGACCCTAAAAAAATCTACTTTTTTATCCCGCACAGAAATGATTGCTAAATCTGCTGAAATGCGAACTTGATGATAAGAATCTTCGAAAAACAAGCGGTCGGCATTAAGTCCTTCCAATTTTCGAATGTGCAAAACCTGTTCTTTGGGAAACCATTTAGCTTTGATACTTGCATGTACTAAACTATCTTTTGTTCCTAAACGAGATAGGTACTGCCCTTCAGCCATTTGAACCGATTGATCAGGATGAATCCACAGCACTTGGGTTTGAATTTTCCCCAGTAATTCCTTTTCATTAAAGACCTCAAAAGTGGCCCATTTAGATTTAGAAGAGGCCATTATCCCCAATTTGTCACCTAAAATCCACAGTCGGCCATTAGCCTTCCAATCACTTTCTTGCCAAGGTTTTGGTAAATCCTGTTTGGCTTTGAACTCGAAAGGAAAATATAGTGCATTGCTTTTTCGCTTCAATTTAATTTGTCCTTGACCTGCCAAATTCCAATCATTTCGGTCCTGCCAATTACTCACAGTTCCATTTAAAACACCTTTATGGGGAATGATTTCGAATTCGTCCAATGACCAAGATGCAGAAGGAAATCCAACATATTTACCCGGAATATCGACTTTTTTCCCGGTACCAATTTTTGATTTAACGCTCCAAACAAATGCATTTGCCTCAAATTTGATGCTATCTTTTCCAGTACGATACATGATTTCAGGGAGTTCCCAAGTTAGTAAAGGGCCGTCTTCAACGAACAAATTAGGCAACCAATTGCTTTCTGATTCAAGCGGCATTTCTGTGTCCACATTTGTGCTGGGAGAATCCCAATTGTCATTATTGGCAGCCACTTGATTGGTATCTGCTTTACTTACGGATTGTTGAACAGGCCAGGTGATGCTTAGATTTCCTTTGACTCTCAATTGCATATTTCCCAAGCTAGGAATAAAGCGATTGTATTGCCAATTTTCAATTTGTTCCACCAATAATTGACCCGTTTTGACATCTTTGGCGGCAAGTAATTTCTCCCAAACGCTTAAAAATTGCTGTAAATTTTCAGGATGATTTTCCCATTGAATGGTAGATCGAAAAAATAAATAGGCCAAATAACCCGATTTAAATCCCTTATTGGGCATAGACAAAACCAATTGCTCAAAACGCGTTTTTTCTTCTGGACTAAAAGTGGTCCCTGCATAAAATTTAAGCCATTTTTCAGCAGTTTGAGGTGCTTCTCGATTTTTACTAGAAAGAATCCAGGCTTTTACTTCTTGTGGAAAATTCCCTTTTGAACTAAAAATTTGGGCAATAGTCTGCGTGCGGATAAATCCGAAAAATAAAAAGAATAGAAAAACGGTTTTTCGAAACATATTCTTGATAGGAATCCGCATAAGCGAGTAAAAATAAGCAAAATTTTAAGATATTTGAGGCAAAATTCCCCAATATGCAAAACGTACTTTCTTTGTTTTCTCGTATAAAAGCATTTGTATTTGATGTAGATGGAGTCATGACAGACGGCCAAGTACATGTTTTAGAGTCGGGAGAACATTACCGAAGTTTTTATATTCGTGATGGATATGGGATCGAAAAGGCAAGGGAAGCAAATTATCAGCTTTGTGTCATTACAGGCGGAGGGCATCCCGGTGTAAAGAAACGATTGGAAAATTTAAAATTTCAACATGTATATGCCGGATTAGGTGGAAAAGATAAGCTGACAACTTATTTAGAGTGGTTGGAAGAAGTAGGTATATCTGAAGAAGAAATCTTGTACATGGGTGATGATGTACCAGATTTAAAGATATTATCTAGACCAAAATTATTAAGTACTTGTCCCAACGATGCCATTCCTGAAATTCACCAGGTAGTGAAATACATTTCTCCGTTTAACGGGGGAAAAGGAGCAGTTAGGGATGTGATTGAAAAAGTAATGAAATTACAAGGCACTTGGCCTTCTTAACAACTCGACCATGGCACTTATTTTACCCGTAGAAGGAGTTTCTCCTCAAATTGATACAACTTGCTGGTTAGCGCCGAATTCAACGCTTGTAGGCGATATTGTCATGGGTGAACATTGTACAGTATGGTTCAATGCTGTGGTGCGAGGGGATGTGAATAAAATTCGAATCGGTCATCACAGCAATATTCAAGATGGCGCTGTGGTACATTGTACTTATCAAAAAACAGAGACAATCATTGGCAATTATGTTTCCATCGCTCATAACGCCATCGTGCATGGGTGTACGATTGAAGACCGTGTTTTAATCGGCATGGGCGCCATCGTAATGGACGGAGCCTATATAGAATCAAGCAGTATCATTGCTGCAGGGGCAATTGTTACCCAAGGAACCCGTGTAAAATCAGGTAGCATTTATGCTGGAAATCCCGCCAAATTCCTAAAAGAAGTTAGTCCCGAAGCTGCCGAGGTATTCATGCGCACTGCAATGAATTATGTGAAATATGCGGGGTGGTTTAGGTGAGAAGAGAGAAAAGTGGTAAATCTTAATGATTCTTAATGACTTAATGTTTTTAAATCTTTGTGTCTTTGTGTTAACACAAAGGCACGGCGTTTTGTTTTTCTTCAATGAGTTGAACTACAAGTTCAAATCATAGTACACACTCAGCAAAGCTGAGCGCGTATTGCACAGTCTTACATCTTACGTCATACATCTTACATCATACATCTCCCGTCATTTAAGCGAATCCGCCAATTTCCGATCATTCGATAAACGTGGAACTTTGTTTTGACCACCCAATTTGCCTTGCGATTTCATGTAATCTATGAAAGCGTTTTTGGGAAGTATGCTCAAAATTAGACTTTGTAAAATATTGCCGTCGATTAAGTCTTTATAATAAATATTTTGCCTTTGCATAGACAAATCCAAGGTCCTTTGGAACAATGCTATATCATTGGGAACTTGCTCAAATTCAACTAACCACTCATGATGTGGTAGCATTCCTTCACTAGGATTTACTTGAGGAGCAACGGTAAATTCCACGATTTTCGCCTCTGGACAAGCTTTCAATGCTTCTTGCATTGCCTTTTCCACTTCTTCTGAAATTACATGCTCTCCAAAAGCTGAAATAAAATGCTTGATCCTTCCAGTCACAACAATCCGATAGGGATTCAAAGAAACAAATTTCACCGTGTCACCAATGGAATAAGACCAAAGTCCTGCATTGGTTGTCAATAAAAGCGCATAATTGACGCCCAATTCCACTTCCGATAAAGATAAACGAGTTGGGTTCGCTGAGAAATAAGTCTCCGTTGGCACAAACTCATAAAATATCCCTGCATCAATCAAAAGCAATAATCCTTCTTCGCCAGACGAATCCTGAAACGCAATAAAACCTTCAGAGGCGGGATAAGTTTCCACGACATCGACTTCTCGACCAATGGATCCCAATAATTTTTCACGATATGGTTCAAAATTGACGCCTCCTGTGACAAACAACTGGAAATCTGGAAACAATTCCCCAACTTTTTTACCCGATTTTTCTTCCAAACGATCAAAATACATCTGAACCCATGGTGGAATTCCTGATATCAAACCCATCCTTTGATGAATCGTCTCTTCCACAATTAAATCTAATTTTTCTTCCCAATCTTCCACGCAGTTTGTCGCATAACTCGGCAACTGATTTCCTCTTAAATAAGATGGAACATGGTGATTCACGATGCCCGATAATCGACCTAAGGGAATACCATTTTTAGATTCCAAAGCTGGAGAACCCGATAAAAAAATCAATTTTCGATCTAAAAATTCCGAATTACCGCTGTAAAAAACATAATGTAACAAGGCATCTTTAGCCCCCAAAATATGAAAAGGCATTGAATCAGACGAGATAGGAATGTATTTTGCACCAGAAGTAGTCCCAGAGGTTTTGGCAAAATAGGATGGAAGTCCTGGCCATAAAATATTCGACTTTCCAGATAAGGCTTCCTCGATATAGGGCTTTAAATCCTCGTATTCTGCGATAGGAACCGCATTTTTATAATCAATGTAATTCCGAATTTTATCAAATTGATAAGCCTGACCAAATAAGGTTTTTTCTGCCTTTTTTAAATTGTTTTTTAACCAAAACGATTGCTTCTCAAAAGCCATTTCCTGCGACTTTCGATATTTTTTAACAATTGTCTTCGCTAAAAATTTGGCAAAAAATGAGCGAACTCCCATATTTTAAAAAGTTTATTTAAAAAAGCCCTTAGGATCAGGCATTTTTTCGACCAATTGAGAGGCGAAATTGATGTCCAATTGCAGAAAATCTAACTGCCGACATTCATGAAAATACGCCCAAGCCAATTCATAATTGCCTAATAAATAAGCCACTTGACATCTTTTCATCCATGCATTAGCATTGCTCGGATCCTCTTTTAAACAACGAGCTAATATCGACTCTACCTCTGCCAATGTACCACATTCTTGATTTTTTAAATAACAAGAAAGTTTTACAATGGCATAATCCACTCGCATAACTGTTTGTGTGGAATCTAATTCCAATCCTTTGCCCAATAATTCCAATGCAAGACCGAACTGCTCTTTTTGAAAAGAAATAACACCTAAACCCCAATAAGATTCATAACTTGTTGAATCCAAAGCATTTACATAATTAAATCGAAAGGTAGCGGTGTCTGGTTTCCCTTCTGAAACATACTCCCAAGCTCGGTCGGAAAAAAACTTAGCCGCTTCTTTTCTAGATGAAAAACTTTCATCGCAGGAAAGTAAAAAGGCTTGTAAGTCCTTGGCGTCTTTGTTATTTAATTTTTTCTTCCCAAAAAGGGGTAGATATTTTTGTTCTTTGACCAAGCTATCTGCTAAATTTTTAGCGAGCAATTGACCAGAAAAACAAAAAAGTAAGGCGATTAAAGAAAATATTTGTTTCAAATTATGCTTCATATTTTACAAAACTATCTTTTCTTTTTATTTGATGATGCTCCTCCCCGAAAATTTGTTGATTTTTTTGGACGATTATTTCTTGGTGTTGCTTTTGCACTAGGCTTAGATCCTTGTGGTTTCTTGCTTGCGGCTTGTTGCCCTGGACGTCTTTTTTTCTCGTGAAAAGCGCCTTTAAAGTCTGGATCTTCCCTTTTTCTCTGATCATCCACCGCACGTAACATATCTTGCTGTTCCAAAAAGGGTGTATCTTCGATCAAAATCCCTTCTGGCAATGGTAAAATATCAATCTTTTGCTGAATAATTTGCTCTATTTTAGCCCAATGATAAACCTCTGACAATGTCACAAAAGTAATGGATTCTCCCACTTCCGCCGCCCGGCCCGTTCTACCAATTCGATGTACATAATCCTCATAAATCAAGGGAACATCAAAATTTATTACATGGGAAACTTTCGGAATATCAATTCCACGTGAAGCAACATCGGTTGTAACCAAAACACGCACCAAACCTTCTCTAAACTGTTGCATGGCATTAATTCGCGTATTTTGACCCTTATTTGAATGTATTACTCGAACTTGATCTTCATTCAAAACTTTTCGAATCAAAAATTTCTCGACTTGATTCGCCACGTCTTTACTCCGACAAAAAACCATTACTCGCTCGAAATCTGGATTTTGAAGAAAATATTCCAAGGCATTAATCTTGGTTTTTAAATTCGGCGCTTCAAAAACCCATTGGGTAACTTGGCTCGCTGGAGTAGCCTGTGGAGTAATTTCCAATTTGATCGGAAATTCCAAAAACTCATGTGAAAGGTTTTCTACTTTTTCTGGAAAAGTGGCCGAAAACAATCCATTTTGTCGCTTTTTATAAGGAATTTTTTCTAAAATCTGACGGATTTGAGGCATAAAACCCATGTCCATCATTTTATCTGCTTCATCTAAAATTAGATGTTTCAACTCTTTAACAACAATGGCTTCTTTGCGGTACAATTCAATGAATCGACCTGGCGTAGAAACCAAAATATCAATCCCATTTTCCAAAGCCTGAATCTGTGGTTTTGGACCCAAACCACCATATAAAGCCAAAATACGCAAATCGGTAAACTGAGCTAATTCAATCATCACCTCATAAATTTGCATCACCAATTCACGCGTAGGTGCCAAAATCAAAGCCCGTGGATTTTTCCCTTGTGCATATTTACATTGCATCAAAATAGGCAAAACGTAAGCTGCTGTTTTACCCGTTCCTGTTTGTGCAATACCTAACACATCATGTCCACCAAGCAATAAAGGAATTGCCTTTTCTTGAATAGGTGTGGGGGATGTATAACCAATGGCATCACACGCCCTCTGAAGTTGCGGATTTAAGCCTAATTTTAAAAATTCAGACATTCGATTTTGTCAATGATAAAAACAAAGGTACATATTTAGAACCAAAGACTGTGGGACTATTCCAATTATGAAAGCAGATTTATTTACCTTTACCTGCAAAATCAATAAAATGAAAATAATGCGAAACATTTGGCTTCGCCGATTGATGCTTCTTTTGACGATTTCTTTTGCCATAGGATCTGCATCTTCGCTATTTTTATGGGGTTTAGAACAAATGAAAGATCTAAGAGAATCGCATCTAACTTTCATTTATTTGTTACCCTTGTTGGGTATTATTTTTCATTATTTATATCAAAAAGATTTTGTTTGGTCAAAAACGGGAACCAATGATTTGGTCATCCAATTAAACGAATCTAAACCTGTTGTCAACAAAAACACTGGGCTCTTTATTTTAATCGCTACTTGGGCGAGTCACATCGTTGGAGCTTCCGTCGGAAGAGAAGGCACTGCAGTTTTAATGGGAGGGAGCTTGGCCTCGAATTGGGTAGAAAAATTAAAATTGGAAGAAGAGGAAAAAAAGATTTGGATTAGGGCGGGTATATCAGCCGGCTTTGCATCTGTTTTTGGAACTCCCTTGGCGGGTTGTTTTTTCGGATTAGAAATTTCAAAAATTGGCCAAATAAATTTTCGCTCATTCCTTCCTTGTCTTTTTGCTAGTTTTTTAGCCAATTTTACGAGTCTCCACGTGTACAGCACAAAACATCCATTTTATCCAAGCGTTTTTTTGCCCGCCATTACACCCTCATTTTGTTTGTCCATTGTGTCTATTGGCCTATTTTTAGGTATAATTGCCCTCATCTATAAGCGCTCAGAATCGATTATTTCAAAAGCCTTCGCACAATTGCCCGGAAATTTCTATTCAAAAGGCCTAGTTGCTGGCCTTATTTTGCTAGGAATTTTTCAATTTTCCCATTTTCAAGAAAGTCGAGGTTTAGGCTCTGAATTTTTATTAAGACCGTTCCACGGAAATGTCTCATTTGAATTTCCACTTTTCAAATCCATTGCCACGATATTAAGTTTAAGCTTAGGCTTCAAAGGGGGAGAAGCAACTCCACTATTTTTGATCGGATCACACGCAGCCAACAGTCTGTCAAACATACTTCCATTACCCATTCCACTTTTAGCAGCTATCGGTTTTACTTGTTTATACCATGGTCTAAGTAAAACACCCATTTCAGGTATGTTGATGGGTATCGAACTATTTGGAGGAAGTGCAGGCTTTATCTATTTAATTTGTACAATAATCGTAATCTATATTTCAGGATCTCAAGGTATTTTTAAATCACAAATTTGGAGTGCATGGATTCCAAAACCAAAATATAAATGATGTTTAACAATTTCTATCAACACTATCATTCCTTTCAAGAAACAAGAATTAAAGAGCGAAGATTCTCTGATGAAACTTGGCAAATTTTATTGGCTGAATGGAAGAATAATCCATTATTTCAAATAAATGAAATTGGAAGAACTTACGAAAACAGAGCTATTCATGAAGTAAAATTTGGACTAGGACCTATTAAAATTGCTGCATGGTCACAAATGCACGGAGATGAAGCAACAGCCACCATGGCCATTGCAGATATACTGCTTTTTTTATCCCAAAAAGGGGATGATTACGATGCACTTAGGAAAAATTTACATCAAAAAATTAGTTTACATATTATTCCCAAATTAAATGCTGATGGAGCATCTAAATGGCAAAGGGAAACCGCTTTGGGAATAGATATGAATAGAGATGCACAAAAATTACACACCACTGAAGCTCGAATTTTATCAAACTGGGCAGATAAAATAAAACCACAATTTGCCTTTAATTTACACGATCAAAATAGATTATATTCAGCAGGAAATACTAAACATCAAACACATATTGCCTTGTTAGCCACACCGGGAGATGAAGTTGGAACATGGACAGAATCAAGAAAAAGGGCAGCCAAATTAGCTAATCGTTTAACAAAACAACTAAAGCCCTATTTAGAAAATAAGATTGCCAAATGGACAGATGAATATGAAAGAAGAGCTTTTGGTGATACATTTCAATCGAGAGGATATGGATTATTGTTAATCGAATCTGGTGGTGCAGGCTGGGATTTAGAAAAACAAAGCTTAAGAAAACTCAACGCTTGCATGTTATTAGATGCCTTTCATGCAATAGCTGAGTCTAAATGGGAAGAGGAAAACACAGAATTGTATACTCAATTACCAACAAATGAAAAATCAATCGTAGACATCAAAATAACTAATGCACCCATCACCAGCAACAATTTACAAAGAGCGGATTTGGTTATTAATTTGAAAGAAAAGGCAACAAAAGATTCAAAGATAGACTATTCATGGACCATAGAAAACATTGGAGACATGAGTCATTTATACGGATTAACAGAAATAGATGGAAGTAATTTTGAATTAGGAAAAAGCCAAAAAATAATATTAGAAGGAGAATACAACGAATTAATATTCACTGAAAAGGACAAAATAGCATTTAAATTAACAGACTATACAAATAAAATAAATCAATAATATGACATCATTACCAGTTATTATCATCGGAGTAAATCCATTTGCCTTAGAAGTTGCTAACATTTTTGAGAAAAACAATGTAGTCATATATGGTTTTCTTGACGATGACCCGAAGAAAAAAGATACATACGTAGGAGAAATTCCGGTGCTTGGTAACACAGAAGACGATACATATTGGAGTTTAATCGGCAAAAATTGCGGAGTTTTTGTAGCATTAGATAATCCCGTTGAAAGACGAAAAATGATAGAAACAATCATTGAAGACAGAAAAGTAAAACCCGTCAATGCCATACATCCATCCGCACAGATATCTGATAGCAAAAATTTGGGCTATGGAGTATTCATCGGTGCAGGAAGTGTTATCTCTCCAGAGGCAAAAATTGGAGAAAGTTGCATCGTCGGAGCAGGATCCATCATAGAAACGGGTGTTTATATAGATGATTACAGCCAAATAGGAGCAGGCACTGTCATTGGGAAAGAAGCCAAATTAGATGCTAATGTTTTTATAGGCATTAATTCTACGATTGTCGGAAGTATTAAAATTGGCAAAGGAGCTACAGTAGGAGCAGGAAGTGTTGTGATAGAAAATGTGCCAAGTTCTAAGCGAGTATTCGGAAATCCAGCTAAAATGATATAATTATTCAAGCTTAATGATGTTATGTGGCTCAACCAGATCTAAGAAATTAAATCGCAAAAAGAGTTGGGCCACAATAATAACATCTTCCAAACAGTATTTAGCAATCCGATCCAAATCCTTTTCTAGATAATACACGGCATTAACTTTATCCCCAGATAAATCGGATTTAGCCCCTTTTACGTTCAACGTCTCAGCCAATAATTCCAAAGAAGTATAGGCTTTTCTATCTCCAAATTTCCAAAGTTCTAAGGTGTCTTGATGGTTTATTTCCCAAGGTTTCTTTCCTTGCAATTGCAATGATTTAGGGATAATCAATTGGTTGGCCAACATTCTTCTACACAAATAGGGGAAATCAAACTCCTTTCCATTGTGCGCGACAAGGGTTAATTCTTTAGATTTATAGGTCTTATTCACAAACTCAATAAACTCTTCCAACAACACCTTTTCATCTGTATTGGCGATGGTTTTTACTTTCAGACATAGCTCTTTTTTCGTATTCAGATATAAAAAACCCATGCCAATGACAATAATTTTTCCAAATTCCGCATATAAAGCAGCCCTTTCAAAATACAAATCTTCAAAGCTCACCTGATCTACATTCAACAAGTTCTTCGCTTTTTTTATCCACAATTCTTTCATTTTATCAGAAAGTTGGGAAAAATCTGACAATCCGGAACTCGTTTCTATATCGATAAACAGGGTGCTTTTAAAGTTTTTTAAAATTTCCATATCATTGTTCTACTTTGGCACTTTCTAATGTTTCACGTGAAACATTATTTAAGTCAAACTGAAATAATCGACTTAAATGATTTAAAACTTTGTTTTTAACCTCCTTTTCGTCCATCAAATATCCCAATTCCTTTGCTAATGAAGTTACTCCTTTGGTAGCAATGCCACAGGGGACGATGTGCGAGAAATATGTCAAATCGGTATTGACATTAAACGCAAAGCCATGCATGCTAATCCAGCGAGAGGCTTTTACGCCAAAGGCGCAAATCTTTCGGGTATTTTCTGATTCAGGATCAATCCAAACTCCCGTTAATCCGTCAATTCTGCCGGCACTCAAACCATAATCTGAGCAGGTTAATATGATGGCTTCTTCCAACATTCGCAGATACAAATGTATATCAGTAAAGAAGTTTTCTAAATCGAAAATAGGGTAGCCGACCAATTGTCCAGGCCCATGATAGGTGATGTCACCCCCGCGATTAATTTTAAAAAAGCTAGCACCGATGCTAGCCAAAAACTCTTCTTGCATCAATAAGTGGGATATATCTCCACTCTTTCCCAAGGTATAAACATGTGGGTGTTCGCAGAACAACAAGTAATTAGGAGTTGGGTCTTTCTCTTCGTCCGACTTAGCTCTATTTCCCAATTTAATGGAAGATGTTTTCGCCAACAATGATTCTTGTAAATCCCAAGCTTCTTTGTAAGCGATAGGCCCTAAATCAACAAACTGTACGGTTTTATTTTGCACCATGTTTATACTACCAATTGGGCGCATCAAATAGCCCTTGAAAAATGAAAAACAAATATACAAGAATGGTAAAACATTTAAGAAAACAATCATGTTTCACGTGAAACATTTAAGAAAAAATCAAGTATTTGATAATCATATCGAAGCCATTAGATTATCTATTAACTGTTCAATCCGGAGAAACAAAGTGCCTAATTTTGATAAAAAACAAAATGGCAAAACACATACAGCAAGGAAAATTAGCGGAACAATTGGCAGGAGAATATTTAGAGAAAAAGGGATATCAGATAGTAGAAAGAAATTATCGATGCGGAAAAGCAGAGGTAGATTTGATTGTCAAAAAAGAAAAGTTTCTGGTGTTTGTTGAGGTAAAGTCGCTCAAGAAAATAGATTTTGGCCATCCAGAAACAAATATCACGAGCGACAAAACCCATCTTTTATTTCAAGCTGCTAATGCTTATCAATATGAAATAAATTGGCGACAAGAAATACGCTTTGATGCCATTGCTGTTACTTTTTTACAACAAGCTTATAAAATTGAGCATTTCGAGGATGCTTTTTCGTAAATTCGCGGTTTAGTAATTGTGATATGATAACTTTTAGTACAGAAGACCTAGTTTTTTCATTGCCTGATAAAAACAAACACAAAGCTTGGTTGAAAGAAGTGGCCAAAAACGAAGGTAAAAACATCGGCGAGCTTAATTATATATTCTGCTCAGATGAATATTTGCTTCAAATTAATCAAGCGTATTTGAACCATGATACCTTGACTGACATTGTGACTTTTGATAATTCAGATGGCGGTAAAAATATCGAAGGGGATATATTTATTTCCTACGAAAGGGTAAAAGAAAATGGGGAAAAATTAGGTACATCAGCAACAGAATTACACAGAGTGATGGTCCATGGATTGTTGCATTTGCTTGGCTATAAAGACAAGAAAAAAGAAGACAAAACACGGATGACTGAAAAAGAAGATTTTTATATTTCAAGGTTCGAAGCCTAAGTTTTGTTCCACGTGAAACAATGTTAACAATGCAAAATAGATACGATGTAATTGTAGTAGGTGCAGGACACGCAGGTTGTGAAGCAGCTCACGCTGCCGCACAAATGGGTTCCCGAGTTTTACTCATTACAATGAACATGCAGACCATCGCACAAATGTCTTGTAACCCCGCCATGGGTGGAGTTGCCAAGGGACAAATTGTTAGAGAAATCGATGCGATGGGGGGTATGTCAGGTTTGATTTCGGATAAAACCATGATTCAATTTAGAATGTTGAATCGCTCCAAAGGCCCTGCTATGTGGTCGCCTAGATGCCAGTCGGATCGCATGCGATTTGCCGAGGAATGGAGAATGGTCTTGGAACAAAATTTATTGGTCGATTTTTGGCAAGATTCTGTTCAGCAATTGATCGTTGAAAATGGTAGCGTAAAAGGGGTTGTTACTCGAATGGGCATGACCTATTACGCAAGATCCGTGGTATTAACCAATGGAACCTTTTTGAACGGCCTGATTCACATCGGAGAAAAAAGTTTTGGAGGAGGAAGAATGGCTGAACCGATGGCAGTTGGTCTAACAGAACAACTGGTTCAACTAGGTTTTGAATCAGGAAGAATGAAGACAGGAACCCCTCCAAGGGTAGATGGAAGAAGCCTAGATTATGGTGCGATGGAAGAGCAAAAAGGGGACGAAAAACCAAGTAGCTTTTCTTACCTAAGCAAGACTCCCATTCAAGAACAAAGGTCATGTTGGATCTCTCATACCAATACCAAAGTTCACGATGTACTGAGAAAAGGATTTGACAAATCGCCCATGTTCGCAGGAAGAATCAAAGGCCTTGGTCCTCGATATTGTCCATCCGTAGAAGATAAAATCAACCGCTTCGCCGATAAAGATAGTCACCAAATTTTTGTAGAACCTGAAGGCTGGAGTACCGTGGAAATCTATGTTAATGGTTTCTCGACTTCACTTCCAGAAGACATACAATTTGAAGCCATTCGTTTAATTCCTGGATTTGAAAAAGCCAAAATGTTTCGCCCTGGTTATGCCATCGAATACGATTATTTTCCACCAACGCAATTGCAATCAACCTTGGAAACCAAGTTGATTAAAGGATTATTTTTTGCGGGACAAATCAATGGAACAACTGGCTACGAAGAGGCCGCTTGCCAAGGACTCATGGCTGGGATAAACGCCCACCAAACAGCGCAAGAATTAGATCCATTTACTCTTTCAAGATCTGATGCCTATATCGGCGTTTTAATTGACGACCTAATCAACAAAGGTACCGACGAGCCATACCGAATGTTTACTTCAAGAGCTGAATTTAGAACGCTTTTGAGACAGGATAATGCCGATGAACGATTGACCGAAAAAGCCTACGCTTTAGGACTTGCAAAAAAAGACCGATTGGATGTTTACTTAAAGAAAAAAGGAAAAGTGGCAGAATTAATTCAAGAAATTAAAACCACAAAAATAAAACCTTCAGAAATAAACGATTGGTTAGAAACTCAGGGTACGGCAACCTTAAAAGAGGGGACACCCATTATCAATTTATTGAAAAGATCTGATGTATCATTTGAACAATTATTGGAACATTCAACGGTTTCCAATTTGAAAGAAAAATACCATCAAGAAGTAATAGAGCAAGTAGAAATCGTAGTGAAATACGAAAGCTATATCGCCAAAGAAAAAATCATGGTAGATAAAATGAAATCCATGGAAGATTTACGTATTCCAGAAAATTTCGATTACGACAAGATTAAAACCTTATCTACTGAATCAAGGATTAAATTAAAATCAATTAGACCACAAACGATAGGACAAGCAAGTAGAATATCAGGTGTTTCCGCATCCGATATTTCAATCTTACTTTTATTTATGGGAAGATAATTATGGAAAAATTAAGTGAATGCCCATCTTGTGGTCACCAACATTTTACAGCAGCTTTACATGCCATAGATTATACCGTTTCACAAAATACGTTTGAAATTGTGAAATGTGAATCTTGTCATTTACTATTTACGAATCCAAGACCCAAAGCAGATCAAGCAGGGAAATACTACCAATCAGAAGATTATATCTCTCATAGCAATACGCAAAAAGGATTAGTCAATCGATTATACCATTTTGTTAGAAATATAACTTTACAACAAAAAACAAGTTGGATTGATCCTTATAAAATTGGAGAAAAAAAACTTTTAGATATTGGTTGTGGAAATGGCCATTTTTTAAAAGCCAGTCAAGATAAGGGTTGGAAAGTTACAGGAATGGAATTAGATCCTGAAACGGCAAAACGCGCAAGCGAATTGTTGAAACAAGATATACACCCATCTATCAATAATATTCCACAAAATGAAAATTTTGATTTAATCACCATGTGGCACGTACTTGAACATGTGTATGAAATCAAAGAATATTTTGACTTCTTTCAACAACATTTATCCTCAAAAGGAAAATTACTTTTTGCCCTTCCCAATCACAAAAGTTACGATGCGGAAGTGTTTCAACAATATTGGGCAGCTTATGATGTTCCACGTCATATCTATCATTTTAATCCAAGTACCTTGGACTTTTTGGCCCGACAACATGGATTTAAAGTTGTCAAAAGCAAGGGCCTAATTTTTGATAGTTTTTACATAGCACTTTTGAGCAACCAATATAAATACGGAAATAAAAAATTAATCGCTTCGTTTATCATCGGATTAATTTCCAATTTAAAAGCTTACTTTAAAACAGGGAACTATTCTAGCAATTTATACATTTTAGAACATGCATAAAGTATTGAAAAAGTTTGTTTTATTATCTAGCATACTCTTTGTATTGGCACAATTGTTGTTTCAAAATTGTGCACAAATCGCATCACCACCAGGGGGTAAAAAAGATACTTTAGCTCCCACCATTATACAATCTATTCCTCTCAATAAAAGTAAAAATTTCAAAGGGAAGAAAATTGAACTAAGCTTCAATGAATACATCAGCATTAGAAACATCAATCAAGAATTACTCATTACTCCAAATGTTGGATTCTATGAAACAAAAATTAAACCCAACGGAGTAAGTATCATTCTAGATAGTGCCTTGAAAGAAAATACAACCTATACCTTCAATTTTAGAAATGCCATTGAAGATGTATCAGAAAGAAATATAGGCAAAAACATCAAATTGGTATTTAGCACATCAAATATGATTGATTCTCTTGTCATCAAGGGAAACGTTAAAACATTGCATAACAACAAAAAGATTGAAAATATTTTGGTCGGTCTTTATCCCTATACGGATACCTTAAGAATCGACAAAGTAAAACCCTATTATTTTACAAAAACAGATACTTCAGGTAATTATTCACTGGAAAATTTAGCAAGTGGAAAATATTACTTAGCCGCATTTGAAGATATAAACAACAATCTGTTATTAAACTCAAATAAAGAACAAGTCGATTTTATCACAGATAAATTCATTACGCTAACAAGCAATCGAGAACAGGATTTTAAAATTGCTTTGCAAAATTTAGATCCAATAAAACAACTGAAAGTTACGTCTACGGCAAAAACCATTTTATATGAATACAATAGAGGTATCAAAAACATTACTTTATCAAATGCCAAAGGAAATGTAATTCCAGTTTATCAATTAGAAAACAATAAAAATATCCGTTTTTATGTAGATGATATCGACAAGAAAGACACCTTATTTTTAAAGGCAATATTGGAAGATTCACTCGGACGTGAAACAAAATTTGACTTAAAATTAAAATTTAGAGAAATAAACAAAAAGGAAAAGGTACTACCAAATTCCATGCGTTTCGATATAAAACCAGCAATGGGAACTCTTTTATCTCCCAATGATTCATTACTCATTCATTTTGAAAAACCAATTAAAACCTATGATTTAACGAAAATCACTTGGCAAACTGGACCTAATGAGCAATTAAGCATACCGGCAGAATATTACCACTGGAATAAATTCAAAAATGAATTATCATTGCCCACATTTTTCTTTCCTAAGAAAAATGAATTTGAATTAAAAATAGAAAAAGCAGCATTTGTCAGCATTGAATCCGATACAAATTTGGTTTATCAACAAAAAATGGAGCGACAAGATCTGGAAAACTATGGAATTTTGGAAGGCAGAATAAATCAAGCAAAAAAAGGTTCTAAATACATTGTGGAAGTATTAAATTCTTTCAATAATGAAATGTACCAGAAATTGACTGTGGATGAATCATTCAGTTTTAAGTACGTGGAACCTGGAACATATATCATAAGGGCCATTGAAGATAAAAATAACAATGGTGTATGGGATATTGGTAATTTTTTGAAATACGAAAAGCCTGAAAACATTTATTTCATGGAAGGAAAGATCAAAATGAAGGCTAATTTTCAAATAACTGACCTGTTGATAAATACCCAAAATTGATGTGGATAAGCTGTGGATAAACGTATAATTTATACACAGTCACTCAACATAGATGTGTATAACAATAGCCATCAAGCATGCAATGTGGGAAAGTCCACACTTATCCCCAGAGATGTTAACAGTTATACACATTGAATAATGAATTCTAAAAAACATAATGATAAGATTATCAATAGTTTACAAAGTAATATTTAACTTATCCACAAATCCACACAGAACAATAAATAGAAACAAAAAAGATTAAATTTTAAAATTTCTTTTTTTTAAATTATATCATGTGGATAAAACTGAAAGATGTTTAGATATGTATTTTTATTGTTGTTCTTGATTTGTTTTACCAATACTTTGGCACAACAAAAAATAGCTATTCCAACAGATAGTTTATTGATTAAACAATTCAAACAAGCTCTTTCTATTCGCAATTTGGAAAAAAGAGATCTTAAAGTGGATGAATTATTTCAATTAGCCTCAAAAAATGGTGCTTTATTTACTTTAAATATATATAATTTTTCAAATGATGCTAATTTAAAAGAAAAATGGATTAGCTATTGTGGAAAAGTTGTGGATAAGTTGATAGAAGAGCAAGGCATAAATACCGCCATTGATTTTGTGAGCGACTTATCTTCTGAACAACTACCCGTTGCTGAACTGGAACGTTATCTCATTTTAAAAATTCAGGAATTTCCCAATGAGACCAATCATTTAGAAATATTGATTCAGATATATATCTTAAATCATCAATACGAAAAGGCTTGGTTACAAAGAAGGTCATTAGATATTCGATTAAAGCAAGGGGGTTTACAATTGGCTGAATTTGGACAATTACTTTTTCAGCTTCAAGAATGGGAATTAGCCAATCGAGTTTTTGATTATATCATTAAAATTTATCCAAACGCTGTTAAGATTTCAAGATGGAAACAACTGGCTTTGATGTGTAAAGAGCAATTGATTTTTTCTCAGTCAAGCATAGAGCCTTCCTCCATTAAAAATTTAATTCATTCCTATCGTCTATTTAGAAAAGAATGGGCTGCTCAGTCCATAGCACAAGAAACATATTTGAAAGAAGCGAAATTATGGGCTTATCAATTAAATGAAATGGATTCAGCGATTGTGCTTCTGCAAAATGCTTTACCTAACATTCAGAGTGATGCTTTACAAGCTCAATTAAAAATGGACTTGGCTGATTATTTGTCTTTTCAAGGAAAAAAATACGATGCCTTGATTTTGATATCACAAGTAGAAAAACAGGTTAAGGATAGTCCCTTGTCTTATGAAGCAAAATTTAAAAAAGCTAAAATTTATTATTACACTGGAGATTTTGAATTGGCGAAAGAATTATTGGACATTTTAAAAGAGAGTTCTCAACGTGAAATTTCCAATGACGCCTTGAATTTACGATGGGTAATTGAGGACAATACAGGGATGGATTCCTTAGAAACAAATTTGAAAGCCTTTTCTAAAATTCAGTGGTTGTTTGAACAAAAGAAATTTTCGGCTGGCGATTTAGCCTTGAGTGAGTTTTCTCAAAACTCTCAAAAATCAAGTTTGGAAGACGATGTATTGTTTTTACAAGCGAAAAGGCAAATGGAATTGAAAAATGAAGATCAAGCAAAAAAGCTTTTCTATGATCTATTTGAACGATTTCCTCAGGATATTTATGCCGACGATGCCTTGTATTATTACCTTAAATTGAGCCAATTTAGAGATAAAAATGCTTGCCAAAAATTCATAGAATCTTATCCAACGAGTTTATTTCAAGTAGATGTTAGAAACCAACTATTAATTCCATAAATTTTTTCCAAAAAAATAATCGGAAAGTTCTATAATACGTCAAAGTGTTTTCCATAACTTTGGGAATATTTGAGCTTATAAAACTATGCAACATCAACAATTAGAAAGGGTATTTGATTTATTAAATGCTTATAAAGGAAGTAATCAAACGGATTTGTTTTGTAAAAAGGAAAATGGACAATGGCGAACTTATTCCGCACAAGAAACATTGGGTATCATCAATGATTTTGCTTTAGGTTTAATCGAGTTAGGAATTCAACCGAATGATAAAGTAGCTATTATTTCCTCGAATCGTCCAGAATGGAATTTTTTAGATTTTGCGATTCAAATAATTGGTGCCGTTTCCGTTCCAATGTATCCGACCATTACGGTAGAGGATTATGCCTTTATTTTCAAAGATTCTGAAGTAAAAATAGTCTTTGCTGAAACAGAAGATTTATTAAATAAGTCGAAGGAAGCCGCTCAAGGCAATACCAATATTCAAGCTATTTATACCTTTGATCCAATAGAAGGGGCAAAATTTTGGACGGAAGTCATTGATTTGGGAGGCGGAAAAGATGCTTCAGTTTTGGAAATATTAAAGTCGAAAGTACAAGCAGATGATTTATTAACCTTGATTTATACTTCGGGAACGACAGGAAAACCTAAGGGAGTAATGTTAACACATAAAAATATCATCAGCAATGTGAAAGCCTTGGTTCGCGGAGGATTTTTTGAATTGTATGAAGGAGATAAAGCCTTGAGTTTCTTACCGCTTTGTCATATTTACGAACGTACAGATATTTACATGTACATGTATTATGGGGTTTCGGTTTATTATGCGGAGAGTATGGAAACCATTGCGGATAATATTCGAGAAGTGAAACCAAGCATGTTTGCCACAGTTCCACGTTTATTGGAAAAGGTTTTCGATAAAATAATGGCCAAAGGAAATGAATTAACAGGTTTAAAAAGAAGCTTGTTTTTTGGTGCGGTGGAATTTGGCTTACAATATGATCCGATGGTCAAATTGGGACTTTGGGATCAAATCAAATTAGGCGTTTATCGTAAATTGATTTTCAGTAAATGGAAAGAAGCTTTAGGTGGAAACATTCGTTTAATCACTTCTGGTTCTGCAGCTTTACAACCTCGATTATCCCGGGTTTTTTGGGCGGCGGGTATTCCCATTTCAGAAGGATATGGATTGACAGAAACCTCACCCGTTATTTCTGTTTCAAAGGTGAGTCCACCTGATTTTAAAATTGGATGTGTAGGAACTTTGTTGGATTGTTTGGAATTAAAAATTGCGGAAGATGGAGAAATTTGTGTTAAAGGAGATTCCATCATGCCAGGTTATTACAACAATCCAGAAGCTACCGCAGAGGCGATAGATAAGGAAGGCTGGTTTCATACGGGGGACATTGGAACGATGGTGGAGGGAAAATATTTGAAAATTACAGATCGTAAAAAAGAAATTTTCAAAACATCTGGGGGTAAGTATGTAGCACCTCAATTGGTTGAAAATAAATTGAAGGAATCCGCATTTATTGAACAGTGTATGGTCGTTGGTGAAGGACAAAAATTTCCTTCTGCTTTAATCATTCCTGAGTTCAATGCATTAAAAGTTTGGTGTAAACAACACGGGATAGCATCGGAGACTCATTTGGAAATGATCAATCATCCGAAGGTTGTGGCACTGTTGGAGGATGAAGTTAAAATGACCATGGCCAATATTGCCAAATACGAACAAGTGAAAAAATTCGTCTTATTGCCAGAGTTATTTACTATCCAAGAAGGGGAATTAACTCCCACATTGAAATTGAAGCGTAAAATTATTTATGCCAAATATGAGCCACTCATATTACCGTTATATAATTAAACGAGTTCGAATTCGGCACTCTCTCTTATTTTTAGTATTTTTGAAACTTGTATTATCCGACCAGAAAAATATTATTTTAAAGCATGAATTCGACGAAAAAAGTAGCATTAATTACAGGAATTACGGGACAAGACGGAGCCTATTTAGCTCAATTATTGTTGGAGAAGGGTTATGAGGTGCATGGAATTAAGCGTAGAAGTTCCTTGATTAATACACAGAGAATAGATCATTTATACCAAGATCCACACGTAGATTCATCCAATTTTCATTTGCATTATGGCGATTTAAGTGATTCTACCAATATTATTCGAATCATTCAAGAGGTACAACCCGATGAAATTTACAATTTAGGTGCGATGTCGCACGTGAAGGTTTCTTTTGATGAGCCTGAATACACCGCTCAAGTAGATGGAATCGGAACCCTACGTATTTTAGAAGCGATTCGTTTATTGGGTTTGACGAAAAAGACAAAAATCTATCAAGCGTCCACCTCTGAGTTATATGGATTGGTACAAGAAGTACCACAATCTGAAAAAACGCCTTTTTATCCACGTTCTCCTTATGCCGTTGCTAAATTGTACGGATATTGGATTACCGTTAATTACCGAGAGGCCTATGATATGTTTGCGGTAAATGGAATTTTGTTTAACCATGAATCGCCATTGAGAGGGGAAACATTTGTTACGAGAAAAATCACTAGAGGTGCAGCACAAATAGCTTTAGGTCAACAAGATAAATTGTATTTAGGAAATTTGGATGCCAAAAGAGATTGGGGACATGCTAAGGATTATGTAGAGGCGATGTGGTTGATTTTACAACAAGATGTGGCAGAGGATTATGTGATTGCGACAGGAATTACAACCACGGTGAGGGATTTCGTTAAAATGGCTTTTGCGGAAGTTGGCATTGAATTGGAATTTGTAGGAGAAGGGGTACATGAAATTGCCAAAGTGAAAGCATGTAACAATCCATTGTACCAATTGGAAATTGGTAAAGAGGTAGTTAGTGTAGACCCTCGTTATTTCAGACCTACGGAAGTAGAATTATTGATTGGAGATCCGACTAAAGCTAAGGAAAAATTAGGTTGGAAATTAAAATATGATTTACCAGCCTTGGTAAAAGACATGATGGAGTCTGATGTGAAATTATTCACTGTTTAGTATAAAGAAACAACATGGCTTGGTTTGCTTTGTACACAAAGTCCAGAATGGAAAAAAAGGTCTCAGAGCGATTAATAGCGAAGGGAATAGCCTGTTATTGTCCATTGATTAAAAGAAAAAAACAATGGTCAGATCGAAAAAAGTGGGTGGAAGAGCCCGTTTTTAGATCTTATGTTTTTGTTGATATTGATTATTCTACTCAAAATATAATAGTTCGTCAAACCATAGGTGTGGTGAATTTCGTCTATTGGTTACATCAACCAGCCGTAATTTTAGAAGAAGAAATCAGTTTGATACGTTCATTTTTAGCAGAGCATTCAGAAGTAGAGGCTTTGTCAAAAACACTTAAAGTGGGAGATATTGTCGTGCTAGATTCTGGTGCTATGATGGGTCAAGAAGCCGAAGTGGTGGCTTTTAAGAATAAAAATGAAGTAAAGCTGTTGATTAAAAGTTTGGGTTTTGAGTTAGTTGCTAAAATAAATAAATAAAAAATGCTTAATACAGCGAATAAATCCTTTTTTGGAAGATTATTGCTACTTAGTGTATTAAGTATTTACTCCTTAAATGTCTTTGCCCAATGGGATGAAGATCGCCCGATTAAATCGTCTATTTCCATTGGAGGCGGTGCAAATACAGGAGATTATACTCCATTTTGGTTAAAATCGAATCAATATGGTGCTGTTCCAATTTCTGGTGCATATTCGTTTGCTGAATTGGAATTTTATTCCGATTATTTAAAGAAAAAGAAAAGGTTTCGTAAAAAGTTTGACTACGGTTTTGGTCTTTCTACGCGTTATATTCAAGGAAATGGAGATAATTTAGCTCTTATTTTTCCTGAGATTTATGCTAAAGCTAAGTTTGGAATTTTCGAATTAGTGCTGGGTCGGAAAAAGGATATTCAAGGATTAGCAGATTCAACTTTATCATCAGGATCATATATTTGGTCGGGAAATTCTCTGCCGGTTCCTAAAATTGATATTGTTGTCCGCGATTATTTTTATCCAGTGGGGGAATTGTTTTCCTTTAAAGGCAATTATGCACATGGGTACTTGGATTTAGCCCACCAAAGAGGGGATGTTAAAGGCTCATTTTTACATCAAAAATCTTTTTATGGTCGGATTGGCCGTCCTGAATGGCCAGTTAAATTATATGCTGGATTTAACCACCAAGTCCAATGGTATTGGGCGCAAGTTAAGGGTCAAAGTAAGGTAGATTTTAAGGATTATATCTATGTTGTAACAGGGCAATCTTTAGCTGCAATAGGTTCTGATACGGCTACTTATGGGGCAAATGACGGAGGAAATCGATTAGGAAATCACCTTGGAAGTGTGGATGTGGGTATGCAGTTGGAATTAAATATGGGTAAAATATTGATGTATCGTCAAAGTGTTTACGAAGACGGATCTTTGTATTATGGTAATAATATTTCAGATGGCTTGCATGGAATTTCTTTTACTAGTAGTCAAAAAACGGGCTTACTTAAATTAACATTGGAATATTTAAATACCAGTTCACAAGGAGGGGATGTATTTATTGATAATATACCCTATAAACGTGGATTAGATAATTATTTTAATAATAGCATTTTTACAGATGGTTGGACGTATTCAGGACGTGGAGTTGGAACACCTTTTATAACTTTGGATTCAGAAACGGATTTGAACAAGACAAAAAAAACCTATTTTGATAACAATCGGGTGGAGGCTTTTTATGTAGGTGCAGAATATCAAAAGGAGGAGGATAATTTTCAAATTAGGGCTAGTATGACCAATTCTTTTGGCAATTATGGCCAATTGTGGAATCCAGTAAAACGACAATATTCTTTAGGAGTGCAATGGAAACGAAAGGTTGATTTCTATGGAGATAGTATTTTAAAAGTCAATTTCGGATTTGATTTGGGTCAATGGTTGAATAAAAACACCTTTGGGGCCAATGTTGCGTTTTCTGTTCCATTATATTAAAAATCGATATTTTTTTCGCTTAAACGTATATTCTAATACGTTCAATTTTCTAATAATGTTTACATTGCCTAAAATCATATTAGGGGCAATTTTTCCTTTATGATCATATAATGTTCACTAGAGGTTCAAATTGTTCTTTTCAGGGCTAAATAAGACACTATTATGGAAAATAGCTTTTCGGTTTACATTAAAAAACTTAGAAATAATAAAGGATTTAGTCAAGAAGATATCGCCGAACAATTGGGCATAACTTTGTCGGCCTACTCAAAAATTGAAAGAGGCTTGACGGACCCTTCCTTTTCGAGAATGAAGCAGATTGCCCAAATATTAAATTTCGATTTATCTGAAATTTTATACCGCAGTGAAGAAAATTCTTTTGAGCAGTTTGAAGAAGAAAAAGAAAGTGAAAATTATCGCTTTGTCAGCAAAAAAGAGTTTAATGAATTGAAGTTAATGGTTCTGGAATTACAACAGAAGATTGAGAATATTAAAAAGTAAAAGTCTTAACTTTGTTGGATGAAATTTGAGATAAATCATACCGACGAAAAATCGAAAGCCAGAGCAGGAAAATTACATACCGATCATGGTGTCATAGAAACTCCCATTTTTATGCCTGTGGGTACAGCTGGTACCGTAAAAGGAGTTCATACCGCAGAATTATCTGACCCAATTAAAGCTCAAATTATTTTAGGGAATACCTATCATTTATACCTTAGACCCGGATTAGAAGTTTTAGAAAATGCAGGTGGATTGCATAAATTCAATGGTTGGTCTGGACCGATTCTAACCGATTCGGGTGGATATCAAGTATATTCTTTGGCAGGTGCGGGCCGAAAAATTCAAGAAGAAGGGGTAAAATTTAAGTCGCACATAGACGGAAGCATTCATTTCTTTAGCCCAGAATCTGTCATGGATACTCAAAGAACCATTGGCGCAGACATTATCATGGCCTTTGATGAGTGCACACCTTATCCTTGTACCTATGAATATGCCCGTAAATCGATGGAAATGACCCACCGCTGGCTAGACAGGTGTATTACACGTTTTGATGCCACAGCGCCCAAGTATGGCTACAATCAAGCCCTTTTCCCAATAGTTCAAGGAAGTGTTTTTCCAGATTTGCGCAAAATTTCTGCCGAATACATTGCCTCCAAAAATGCTTTTGGTAATGCAATAGGTGGCTTATCTGTTGGAGAGCCTGTGGAAGATATGTATGAAATGGCTGATCAGGTGACGGACATTTTACCCAAAGACAAGCCAAGGTATTTGATGGGTGTAGGAACACCAGCAAATATTTTGGAAGGAATTGCTTTGGGAATAGATATGTTTGATTGCGTAATGCCAACTAGAAATGCTAGAAATGGCACGATTTTTACCACGCAAGGAATTATTAATATCAAAAACGAAAAGTGGAAAAACGACTTTTCATTGATTGATCCAGCATTTGCTGAGTCCTTACATGGACAATATACCAAAGCCTATTTAAGGCATTTGAACAGATGTGAAGAAATGCTTGGCGCCATGATTGCCAGTGTTTGTAATTTGCGGTTTTATCTTTGGATGGTTGGAGAGGCACGCGTACAAATTCAGCAAGGCACCTTCACTGAATGGAAAAATCGAATGATACCGCAGTTTATGAATAGACTTTGAGATGTATGATGTAAGATGTATGAAGTAAGATTAGCTAACTCGGCTATGCAATACGTGCTCAGCTTTGCTGAGTGTGTACTATGAATTGAACTTATAGTTCATTTCACCTTGAAGAAAAACAATTCACTGTGCCTTTGTGTTAACACAAAGATTTAAAACATTATGCTTTTAAGAATCATTAAGAACCAATACGCGCTCAGCTTTGCTGAGTGTGTACTATGATTTGAACTTATAGTTCATTGCACCTTGAAGAAAATCAGAATATTGATTGGAAATATAAGTAACTAGATAGTAAATCTAATTTTCTTTTTTTAAGGGGAAATGCGTCCCCTTACCCCCTGCAATTTACGAGTTATAAAGTTCAGTTATTTGATAAATTGATTAGATCAAAAATGGATTCTAGTTATTGGCATTGACTCAGCTTTGGCAATGCTATTTTTGTGTTTTTTAACACTCAGTTTTCTTAAATTGTAAATTGGATAGGCAAAATTTTATAAAATCTTCGTGTCTTTGGTGTTTAAAAACACAGAAAATTTATTACAATGATTGGTGCTGAAGCCAAAAATCAAGGAATTGGTAAAATTTTACTTTCCTTAAAAGTAGATAAAATTACCATGGTAGAAGTGGCAGAAACCTCTTCGATTTCATTGATTTTTTCCAACATTAATTTCTGATAAGTAGAGATATCTTTTGAAATAATTTTCAGCATAAAATCGCCAGCGCCGGTGACGTGGTGGCATTCAATAACCTCTGGAATTTGATTGATTTGATGAACAAAAGACTCGGTTACTTGTTTTTTGTGACCTGTTAAAGTGACTGTAACAAAGGTAGTTACTCCTAAACCCACTTTTTCTCTGCTTACTTGCGCATGATAACTTTGAATGATACCCAAGGTTTCTAATTTCTTGACACGTTCCAAGGTAGGTGCTGGAGAAAGTCCAATTTCTTTTGACAATTGCGCGTTGGTAATTTTGGCGTTTTGCTGAAGAATTTCAAGTAATTTATGGTCGGTTGGGTCGAGCTTGTGAATGTTCATATCTTTTGTTGAAAACACAAAATTATAGAATTATTAATAGAAAATTTGCTTTTGTACTTGCATAAAAGAATAAAGTGTCTTAATTTTGCACTCACAATAAGCGAAAGTAGCTCAGCTGGTAGAGCGCGACCTTGCCAAGGTCGAGGTCGCGGGTTCGAACCCCGTCTTTCGCTCAACTTAGAACACCGCAAGGTGTTTTTAAGTTTTCAGGGACGCCTGGGTGGTGGAACTGGTAGACACGCAGGACTTAAAATCCTGTGAGCCGAAACGCTCGTGCGGGTTCGATTCCCGCCCCAGGTACAAAATCCTCTGCGAAAGCAGGGGATTTTTTTTTCATTTTATTTCACCAACTTTCTTTTTATCACGAAGTCAACAAAGCTTTCTGTGCCGAATATTTATTCATTGAATCAAAAAATTGAATAAATTAGGATAAATTTTGTCGTTAAAAGCATTTTTAAACCTCCCTCCCATGAAAAACCTCTTTACCTATTGCCTATTATTTTTGTCTCTTTCATTATTTGGACAAACTCTTTCACCAAACATCATTAAAAATAATCCGCACATTAATTATGCGAATTTGGCCTATATCGACTCAGTTATTCAACCTTATATTGAGAAAAACCACTTGGTAGGTGCGGTTACTTTGGTCGTGAAAGACAATCAATTAATTCATTATAAAGGCCATGGTTATGCCGATTTTGCGACTAAAAAACCCATGCCAGCAGATGCGATTTTTAGAATCATGAGTCAAACTAAAGCCATTACAAGCTTGGGAATTTTGCAATTATTTGAAAAAGGAAAATTGAATTTGGATCAAAAAATTTCTGATTTTATTCCTGAATTCAAAAACCCAACAGTTTTAAAGGATTTTAATCCCGCTGATTCTACTTATACCACAGTTCCTGCTAAAAGAGAAATCACTTTCCGCGACCTATTAACCCATACTTCTGGCATTGATTATACGGCCATCGGATCAGAAAAAATGAAAGCCATTTATGCCAAAGCAGATATTCCCTCCGGTTTGGGAAAAATGAATGCCACTTTATTAGCAAAAATGAAGGTCTTAGGAACACTTCCTTTAGCCCACCAACCTGGCGAGAAATTCACTTATGGTTTAAATACCGATTTGCTTGGTTGCCTGATTGAAGTGATTTCTGGTAAAAGCTTAGATGCGTATTTCAAAGCCCATATTTTTGAGCCTTTGGGAATGAAAGAATCTTTTTTCAACCTTCCAACTGAATTAGGCAGCCGTTTGGCGACAGTATACACGGAAGAAAATGGTAAAATCATTCCTTGGTCTCCAACGTTTAGAAATATCAATCCCAACTATCCTTTGGACAAGAAAACGTATTTTTCAGGTGGTGCAGGACTTTCTATGAGTACTTTCGACTATGCCATTTTTCTTCAAATGATTTTGAATGGAGGAAAATACAATGGTAAGCAAATCATTGGCAGAAGAACCGCCGAGTTAATGATTAGTCCACAATTGGCCCCTGGTTTAATGGGAAATGATAATTTTGGATTAGGGTTTTCATTGACCTCAGAAAAAAGTGCCGACTTAAAACCGAGAAGCAAAGGTTCGTTTTCTTGGGGAGGATATTATGGAACCACCTATTGGGCTGATCCGAAAGAGAAATTGATTGTATTAATTATGACACAACACACTCCAAATTCCCATAGTGATTTCAATAATAAAATTGAGAATGTGATTTATGGAAGCCTGAAATGATAAATTGAAAATGTAGAATTGAAAATGAAATATTCTACATTCTACATTCTTAATTCTTCATTTTAATTTTATTTCCCGAAATTGCGACCTCAATTAATTCCATGCAAAAAAAGGTAGTTTTAACAATTTGTTCGATCAATTATTTGGCACAAGCTAAATCCTTGGGCGATTCCCTCTTGGAACATAACCCAGATTATGACTTTGTCATTGGCTTGGTAGATCGTTTAGATCAATCAAGTATTTCTAAGGAGCAATTACCTGCATATACCTTAATCGAATTACATAACATTGGAATTCCTGATTTTGAGGATATGTGCAATCGGTATAATATTACCGAATTAAATACAGCTGTTAAGCCTTTTTATTTGAAGTATTTGTATGATCAATTTCCCGAAATAGAAATTCTACACTACTTTGATCCAGATATCATTATTTTCCAAGCATTAGTAGAAATAGAAAAGGGTTTGGAACAAAACAGCTTGTTTTTAACCCCTCATATTTTAAGTCCTTTTCCCGATGAATCTACGCCACAGGAGCGCGATTTATTGAACACGGGAATGTATAATTTGGGATTTATCGGGACAAAAAGAAGTGAAACAACTTTGTCGTTTTTGAATTGGTGGGCAGATCGTTTGTTTGAACATTGTTACATCGATTTAGCACATGGAATGTTTGTGGACCAAAATTGGGTCAACTTCGCTCCAATATATTATCAGGATGTATTTGTGAGTCGCCATAAAGGCCTAAACATGGCATATTGGAATTTGCATGAACGAAGCTTGAATACGGATGGAGAAACTTATCAGGTAAATCAAGAAGTTCCCTTGATTTTTTTCCATTTTTCAGGTTATGACCCTAGTAATTCTACTCAAATTTCGAAGTACCAAAATCGATTTGATTTTGTGGAAAAAGGTGATGTAGCCTCCATTTTTGATGTTTATGCACAAACATTGATCAAAAATGGACACAATGAATACAAGAAATATCCTTGTTTCTACATTAAAGCCGCACTTGTATTACCACGCAAAAAATACCTTCGTGTCAGAAAGTATTTATCTATGCCATTTTTAGCAATAGTTAAGTGGATTGATGAAGTACGTATTTGAGGTAAGAGGTAAAAGGTATGGTTTAAGATGTAAGAGGAAATGACTCTTTTCCTTACCACTCTCCCCGCTTTTGGCTTCGACTCAGCTAACCCTAACACATTTTCCTCAAAATAAATCATCCCGTAGGGATGATAAATATTGTAGCCATGGATTTTAATCCTTGGTTAATTGAATGAAGAATTAAAAATTGTGTCTTGGAGTTAACACAAAGTCCAGTTTTTTTAAAACATTAAGGAATTAAGATATTAAGAATCATTAAGAAATTTATACACCTCACATCATACATCTTACATCATACATCTTACCTCTACAGAATCTCAATCTCCACCCTTCTATTAATCGATCGGCCTTCATCTGTATCATTAGAAGCTTTCGGTTTGGTTTTACCGTAACCTTTTGTTTTGATTCTCTCAGGCTTGATTCCTGCGCCTAATAAATACGTTTTAACGGCATCAGCACGGTCTAAAGATAGTTTTTGGTTGATTTCATCGGAACCGGTATTATCGGTGTGGCCGCTAATTTCAATCGCCAAACTCATATTTTCTTTCAATACAGAAACGATGCGTTTCAACTCTGGTTCAGATTCAGGTTGTAAAGTTGCTTTATTCAACTCAAAAAAGAGGTTATTAATGGTTACACTGGATCCTTTGGCGATAGGCGCCATTACTAAATCTCTTTCGTCTAATTCCAAATACCTTCCTCTCATTTTGCTCAAATCGATATTAATGGAACTTGGCATAAACCCTTTGGCTTTAGCTGTAATGCCATAATTGACCCCATAAGGTAAAACCAATTTATAAATTCCGGAATTCGGATCTGGCTTCGCGATTCCAATCGTTTTACCCGTCACCAAATCTTCATAGCTAATACTGGCATCCTCTGGCGCTTTTCCTGTTTTCGGATTAAATACCTTACCAGAGATTAAAACTACTGCCTCAGACTGTTCAGATGAGCCTAAGCGCGGACTTTCTTTGGCATTTTGTTGTACCAAAATGGGAGCTTCTTCTTTTGTTTTTGTTATAGCATTTTTACCTGAGTTGGATTGATTATTGCCATCGTTAGTATTTTTCGAATTGTTTTCATTCGACTTCCCGTCTTTGGCCGTATTTTTCGCTAATATTGGTGCTTCTTTTTCTGTTAGGTTGCTATCTTGATCGGAGGTTTTGAATCGGAAAATATCTTTTTTACCCAAACTGTTTTTTCCAGATAAAAAATAGGCGTAATCGCCTTTGGCAGAAAGCGAATAATAAGCGTCGTAATCTTCGGTATTGATGGGCGCTCCCAAGTTTTGTGCGGCACGCCAATTTAACCAATTGTCATCTACCCTTTTGGCCACATAAATATCTTGACTCCCCTTTCCTCCAGGACGGTCAGATGAAAAATACAATGTTTTGCCATCTGCGGCTAAAAAGGGCGTTGTTTCTGAGAAATCGGTATTGATTTTTTTACCTAAATTTTCTGGTTTAGACCATTCACCATCTTCTAAAAAGCTAATGTATAAATCGTCGTTTTCACTGTTTTTCTTTTCTGAAAACGCCAATAAAAGCACTTTTCCATCCATACTCAAATAAGCATATTCGTTCTTTCCTTTGCTCATTTGTTCGTATTTCGGAATATTTAATTTTTCTGGAATGCTCCAACCGTTGGCTGTTTTTTTAGAAATAGAAAAGCCCCTTGTTTCATATTGTCCATTTACATAAGCACCTTTGACCAAAATAGTTTGACCGTCGGGTGAAATGGATAAAATAGTGTTGTATTGGTCCCTATTTAAAACATCAGGCATTCTTTTTGCCGCACTCCAAACTCCTCCAATGAATTCGCTGTACCAAATATCTTGAGAACCAGAAACGGTTTCTGTTCCCATAGTCCCAAACTTATTTTGTGGATGACTTTTTCGGCCAAAATACAAAGTTTTTCCATCGGGTGCCATCACAGGATTTAATTCTGAGTATTGTGAATTAACGGCAGAGCCCAAGTTTTCGGCCAAAGGAGCACTTTGTCCAAAGGAATAAAATTGGATACTTAGGTAAATCAAAAATTGTAGGTATTTGGCCATTATATATAGGTACTATTTAATCAATTATCCTCGGTAAATCCATTTCTTCTCCATTTTAGATGGAGCATAATTAATCATATAATCTACCATAGCATCTGGGTCTGTATCAATATGAAGTGCATCCAAATTGGCTTTTTTCAAAAAACCTTCTTTGACCATGTGTTCCATTTGTTGCAACAACAAATCGTAATAGCCATTGATATTTAGAACGCCAACAGGCATTTCATGTAAATCCAATTGTTTCCAAGTTAGAATTTCGAAAAGTTCATCCATGGATCCGAAGCCACCTGGTAAAGTAATGACTCCATCCGCTTTTTCGGCCATTATTTGCTTTCTAGTATGCATCGTATCGGTTACAATACATTCTTGAATGCCCAAATGTGTTACTTCCCAAGGACCCATAAAAGAAGGAATTACACCAATACATTCGCCGCCTAAACGTAAATATTCATCTGCTAAAACCCCCATTAGCCCCACGCTTCCTGCTCCAAAAATAATTTTGCAATCATGTTTTTTTAAAGCACCGGCTAATTTTTTTACTTCATTTTCATAAATGGAATCATGGCCTTTGGATGAGCCGCAGTAAACTAAGATGTTTTTAGACATTGTGGGATAGTATTTGAGTTAATGTGGTGGAAAATTCTACAAAACTAAACGAAAAATTGGCTTCTTTTTGTATTCTTTCTGAGGAAACTTTGTTACCTCCTGTCACTAATACAGCCATTTCTCCCAACAAAAGTTTTAAAAAAAAGGCTGGAATGGCAGGTAAAAATAGGGGTCTATGCAGTTTTTTAGCTATTATTTGAGTCATTTCTTTATGACGAATCGGATTGGGTGCTACGGCATTGTACACTCCTTTTAAGGAATTATTTTCGATGCATAATTGGAAAATTCGTACCAAGTCGCTCAAATGTATCCACGATTGCCATTGTTTTCCTGTTCCTAAAACAGCACCGAATCCCCAGCGAATGGGTTTTGATAAGACAGGAAATATTCCTCCTTTTTCAGATAAAACCAAACCAATCCGAACTTTGACGGTTCGTATACCCAAATCAGCGATTTGATCTACGGCCTTTTCCCATTGTTGGGTACAATCGGCTAAAAAATCATTGCCCGGCAAACTCGTTTCTTCGCAAATTTGTTCCCCCGAATCTGCTCCATAAAATCCAATGGCGGAGGCAGAAACAAAGGTTTTTACTTGATGATCACTTGATTGTAAAAGCGTCAATAGCAAATGGGTACTCTCCACTCGAGAAGCAATTAATTCTGCTTTTCTTGCCTTCGTCCAAGGTTTATCAGCAATACCGGCTCCTGCCAAATGCACAATGCAATCAATGCCTTTCAGGCAGTTCGAATCAATCGTTTTTTGATCGATGTTCCAAGCATAATCACCGCCTTTACGGGATAGAATTTTGACTTGATGTCCGTTTTGTACCAAAAAAGCATGCAATTCTTTTCCGATAAATCCCGTGCCGCCAGTGATTAATATCTGCATTAATTTCCTTTTTTAATCGCTTGGTAAATCACTTCATTGATCCCCGTGCGAATGTTTAAATCACTGATTTTACTATTGTTTCTTGTTGGATAAACTCGATTTGATAAAAATACATACACGATATTACTAACAGGGTCTATCCACGTGTAGGTACCTGTAAATCCTGAATGTCCGAAGCTTTCTTCGCTAGCTGATGCTGCCGCAGAAATACCCGGTTTTTTACGGTCAGGTTTGTCAAATCCAATTCCTCTTCTTGAATTTTCTGCTTCAGAAAATGGATAAGAAGTCCAGGTTTTCATGGTTTCAGGTTGGATAAATTGCTGACCTCCATAATAGCCTTTTTGCAAATACATTTGCATTAATTTCGCTAAATCATTGGCATTTCCAAACAATCCCGCATGTCCAGAAATTCCATCCAATAAAGCCGCCCCTTCGTCATGTACTTTTCCATGAATCAAGACTTTTCTGAACAATGAATCATATTCAGTTGGGACAATTCTAGACAAAGGGAAATGCTTATCTGCTTGATAAACCAAGGTTTTGGCTCCCAATGGTGCATAGAAAGTGGATTCCAGATATTCTGGCCAAGTTTTTCCAAACATTTTGTTGGTCAATTGAGGCAATAAATAATAAGATAAATCAGAATAAACATATTCTTTTTTCTCTCTCAAAGGGGAATCAATAATAGCCTTAGTTATTTGACTTTGTAAGGTTTTATGCGCCCAAAGGTTGGACGTCACTTCCGTTGGATAATCTTCCGATTTGGCATAAGACAAGGTTTTCGGTTTCCAACGAATAATTTCATTGGCATAATTCACCGTGCTATCCCAAAGTTTGGGATTTTTTTCTATCAATTTCTTCACTCGCTCCTCCCCTTGTGCCCTCGTCACATATTTTTCTACCAAATTGAATTTCAAATCTTTTTTGGCATAAAGCGTATTGAATTTTTTACTCTTTAAAATCATTTCCGTGCTATCAATATAGTCTCGCCAAAATGGAATCCAAGCCTTTAATCTAGCTTGGTGAGTTAATACATCGATGTATTTCAATGGGCCTTTATTGGTTTTTGCCAAAGCTGGAATAAACTCGCCCATGGTTTCGTTCACATTGAATCGGCCTTCATCTTGCCATTTCATAAAGGCAGGAACGGAGGTACTGATTTTCGTAATGGATGCTAAATCGAATATATCCGTTTTCTTAAGAGCTTCTGTCGATTCATAGGTGGGAGTTCCAAATGCTTTGTGGTAAATCACTTTTCCCTCTTTGGCAATTAAGACAACCACACCTGGTGCTCCTTTTACTTGGATGGCTAAATTAGCCAAGGAATCCACGTTTTTAGTCAAATATTTTCCATTTATGCCAACCGCCTCAGGTAAAACATTGTATTGCAATCGACCTAAACTTGGACTAAAAATCCCTTGATTACGATAATATTCTTTGTTCAGAGTCACAGGAAATTTACCTTCTGCAGGTAGTCCTCCAAAAATCACTTCGGCGGCCACTTCTAATTGAGGAATACCTTCTTGCAGAGTTGTAATCAAAGCGCCTGCATTTTTTAGGCTATCAAATTTGGTCAAAGTCATGGCATTGGCAAAATGAACAACCACCGTTTTGGCATTCACAAATCGATTGACCAAAGTAATAATAGAAGGTTTGATGTTATAATTGTTGGCAGGACGGATCGAAATTCCATGAATACCCATTAAAATGGTGTTGTAATTTTTCAGGGTATTTTCAATTCGATTGATGGTGGTATCTGCACTGCTTTCGTCCAAATAGAAATGATCCATTTCTACATAGTTTTCAGCCATTTTTTGGAATTCAGTTGGAAATTTATTGCCATAATTAGGCTTCCCGATGGCTAAAGTGGCAATTTTTCTTTTTTCCAAATTTCTCAATGGAACCAAATCTTCTGGATTTTTCAATAAAACCAAGGACTTTTCTGCCAAAGATTTGTTGACGACATCCGCCGCAACAGGATTTAAATCTTCAATCAAATGATCTATTTCAATAGGCTTGTAGGCTTGTAAGTCGGCCCAAGCTTTTGCATTCAAGATTCGTTTTACACGAACATTTAATTCTTCTTCACTGATTTCTCCATTTACCAAGGCTTTTTTAATGGCATTGAAGGCGGCAGGAACATCAACAAAGGTTTCTAAAATGTCGTTCCCCGCTAAAAAGGCTTTCACATTCGCTGTTCCTTCAGGAAACATTTTTGTCGCCCCTTTCATGTCCATCGCATCTGTAAAAACCAATCCCTCGAATTTCATTTCTTCCCTCAAAAGTCCATTCACAATCGGGCGAGAAAGTGTAGAAGCCAAACTTGCGGTGGTATCTAAACTGGGGATATTTAAATGTCCGACCATGACCCCTTGTAAACCATTGTTAATCAGCTCTTTAAAAGGATATAACTCTAAACTATCTAATCGAGCTCTCGAATGGGTCAAAACGGGAATATCATAATGAGAATCTACCCCTGTATCTCCATGACCTGGAAAATGTTTGGCACTTCCCATCACGTTGGCTTTGCGTAAACCTCGGGCATAAGCCAATGAAAGATTAGTAACATTAGAAACAGATTCACCGAAAGACCTAAAGTTTATTACTGGATTTTTGGGGTTAGAATTAATATCTGCGTCCGGAGCGAAGTTTATATGAACTCCTAGCCTTTTGCATTGCTTTCCTATTTCATAAGCCATTTTTTCTATCAGTTCGGGGTCTCCCGTAGCCCCCAAAGTAATGGCCTTGGGAAAAGAAAAAACGTCATCGAGCCGCATACCGAGTCCCCACTCACCATC
>JBJTNH010000074.1:0-3635 GCA_046073945.1 Aquirufa sp.
TGAAAACATCTGTAAAAATGGTGTAGATGCCATGAGTGGCAGTGGAGATATACAAATTGTCCTTTCAGAAGGAAAAAATAATGTTATTTACATTGACATTTCTGATACAGGCAAAGGTATATCTAATAAAAACATGTCTAAAATATTTTCCCCTGGTTTCAGCACCAAGAAAAGAGGTTGGGGATTAGGACTAACTTTAGCTAAAAGAATCGTTGAAAATTATCATGAGGGTAAACTCATTTTAAAATCAACTGAAATTAATAAAGGAAGCACCTTCCGTATTTCCTTGCCTAAGCCACCCTTGCGCGCATGAATTCCCCCAATTTTGTTTTTGCTTCAGCTCTTGTTGTTATTTCCATAGGCTATATCCTTAAAAGCCTAAGTTTTGTAACAACCCATGATGCCAAAAATATTTCAAAATTCTTAATGCACACTACTTTTCCTGCCTTGGTGTTTAGTACCATGATCAAAGTACAATTCACTTCAGAATTATTGTGGTTGCCCATAATCTGTATCTTATTTGCCTTATTCTGTTCATTTGTAGGCTTTCATATATTCAAAAAAGAAGGTTCTGAATACCGAGGAATCCTAACCATGGGATGTTCAGGCTATAATTTAGGTTTATTTGCTTATCCCTTAATTGAAGGAATTTGGGGTTGGAAAGGCTTAACTTATGCGGCCATGTTTGACATTGGTAATTCCTTTATCAATTTCATTTTAACCTACGGAATGGGAAATTATCTCTCAGCCCAAGCCCAAAAAGGTCAAATGTGGAAACATGTATTTAAACGAATCATGTCACTTTTCCCATTTCAGGCCATGGTCATTGGGTTGCTTGTCAATTTACTAGAAGTCCCAATGCCTTTTTTCTTAACCAGCATCGTAGATACAATTGCCCAAGGGAATAAACCTTTAGTATTGCTCCTAATGGGAATTTATTTTAGTATACGATTACCTAAAAAATCATTTGTTAAAGTATTTCAAGTACTTGGGATACGTTATATCTTGGGTTTATCCATCGGCTTGTTTTTATTTTATAGCCTTCCATTTGATGCTCATTTTCGAAATATGATGCTAATTTGCCTCATTCTACCTGTTGGTATGACGCTCATCACCTATTCTGATGAATTAAATTTTGACACCTCCATTGCTGGAGCTTTAGTTAATTTTTCCATGTTGATCAGTTTTGCCCTCATGTGGATATTAGTAGGAGTATTCCAAATGGCAACCGCCTAACCAAATAATTTTGGTAATTTGCAGAAACAAATGACCCTAATTTACGTTTGGGATTAAAGCAATCAATCAAAAATGGTAGTACCCTACAAAAATCAATCGCAAGGAAAAAAGGAACAAGTGGCAGAAATGTTCAATTCCATTTCACCCAAGTATGATTTTCTAAATCATTTACTTAGTGGAGGAATCGATATCATCTGGAGAAAAAAAGCGATTAATTTATTAAAGAATAAGGGTATTAAATCCTTACTTGATATTGCTACAGGAACTGGGGATTTTGCTATTGAAGCATTGAAGATTCACCCTGAAAAAATCATTGGTGTCGATATATCTCAAGGGATGTTGGATTTCGGTATCGAGAAAATAAATAAACTAGGATTACAAGATAAGATTCATTTACAATTAGGTGATTCAGAAAAACTGCCCTTTTCGGATCAAAGCTTTGACGCGATTACGGTGAGTTTTGGTGTTAGAAATTATGAAAACCTCGAAAAAGGTTTGAGCGATATGTTACGGGTGTTGAAACCAGGAGGATATTGCTTGATTCTAGAATTTTCTAATCCAAGAAAATTCCCTATGAAACAATTGTATGCCTTTTATTCTAAGTTCATTCTTCCATTATTAGGGAAATTAATTTCCAAAGATCCAGCAGCATATACCTATTTACCTGAATCTGTTCAAGCCTTTCCAGATGGTCAAAATTTTTTAGCCATTTTCCAAAAGGTAGGTTATGAGAATACGCAATGGATTCCCATGACGGGTGGCATTTGTTCTATTTATTTGGGCCAAAAATCAAAATAAGATTTGAAAAATCTATTGGCACTCCTTGTTTTCAGTTTGTTAGGCTTTCATTCTTTGGCCCAAGGGAACAAGTACATTCGCATTAATAATGAATTTTATGATGACAAAAAGGTGCACTTTGGATTCCTTTTTGGTTTAAGCTCTAGTAATTTTAGCATGGAAGCTGACCCCACTTTAGCACCCAGTATTTCCCCTAGAAATTTTGGGTTTCAAATTGGAGGTTTAGCCAATTATTCATTCAATCAATTTTTAGAATTGAAATCAGGGGTAAACATTGCTCTATATGATCGAGAAATCACCTTTATACGTCCTAAACCAGCAGAAGATTTAAATATAGCTAGAGAGTCCACTTGGTTTGAAATCCCTGTTTTATTGAAATATAAATCCATTCGACGTATGAACCATCGGATGTATGTATTAGCTGGCACTAAATTCGGAGTTGAGGCCAATGTCAAGAAAAATAGTGCCGCTTTAAGTGCTCAAACCGTGGATTTTGCCCTAGAATATGGATTCGGCTTTGAAGGATTTTTCAAATATTTCAAATTCACTCCCGAAATAAGATTTTCCCATGGATTAGCCAATCTATATTCAGCACCTTCAGTAAGCACGAATCCTTATTTCAAAGTAAGTCGGATCAATACCCACAACGTATCGTTGTACATCAATTTCGAATAATTACTTCAAGCCTTTTCTAGCCAACTTAGGATTAACTTTCGTTTCAATAATACTAACTGCTGATACACCAAACCAGCCAGCGCCTTGTATGGAAGAGTTGCTATTCAAGTTTTGAATATTGGTAGGGATATTCGCTGCTGGTCTAGAAAACAAACCTGCGTTATTTAATTCCAATCGGGCTTGAGAATAAAAGTTAAATTGATCTTGAGAGATAGAATACAATTCCACCTTAATCTGGTCATTCTCCAAATACAATTCAGGAGAAATGGATCTGCGAATGGGTAAATTAAACGTTAAACCATCCGAAGCTGCTCCTTGCTGAAAAGCTCCATCATAAATAACAGCTATATTGGATGGATCATTAAATAACTTCCCGTTTTTATACGTTTTAACACGATAACAATCTCCCAAACCTAAAAAATCCTTAGCAAAAAATTGTGCATCATAACCCTCTTTGGGTTTGTCATCTCCTCTTTGTCGACCTGAAGCTTGATCAAATTGGTATAATAAAGAATCAATAGTAGGAACTCTCCTCATGGTTGCCGATGAGGTAAATTGCTCATTGGACCAATTTATTGATAATTGATAGGTCATCCCCATTTTACCCAGTATCTCAGTCGAAGTTTTAGGTTGCCAAACATAAGTACCAGCCTGCTCTTTTTGTTCTACAAAAACATATTCTTGGCCCATATTATCTCGAACTTTGACTTCTGCACCACTAATTTTAGGAACAGCAGAATTATCAAAATAGGCTTGAGATTTCGTTAACATGATTTTTTGTGGACCGGGTAAATTAGTCAGTGTAGCTTCCACGACTAAAAAATTATTGGATTTTGGACTTTCCAACTGAACAATATTTTCACAAGAGCTCAAGGCAACAGTGAGAAGAATACTGAAGATATAAATAGCTTTGATTTTCATGTTAG
>JBJTNH010000075.1:0-7010 GCA_046073945.1 Aquirufa sp.
TGTTCAATTACCGACATTTACAATACATGGTTTATCCTCGTTCTTTTGCAGTTGCTGAGCGTTTATGGTCGCCTAGAGAAAGATCCGATTGGAATGGATTTATCAATCGAGTAGAGTCACATTTTGAGCGTTTTGATGCAGCTGATAAAAAATATGCACCTAGTATGTATGAACCTAAAATTTCATTTAGCCAAAATGCCAATGAACAAATTTCAGTTGAATTAACTCCTGAAATATCCAATGTTTCATTTCATTATAGTTTTGATAATTCTTATCCTGATAAGTTTTACCCAGCTGCCGTTGGTAAGGTATCAGTACCAAAAGATGCAGAGCAAATTCGTATTATCTCCATAAAAAATGGAAAGCAAGTGGGTCGATTTATTTCGATTTCTCGGGCAGATATGATCAAAAGAAGTAAGTAATCATTAGCCCCTTGAAAGAGGGGCATTTTTTTAGATAAAATGAAAAAGATATTTTTATTATTGACAGTTTTACTTTGTTCAATGGGCTCTTTATTGGCTCAATTTGAAAAGAAAGAGTTTGCAACCAAGGATGGTAATGTACTATTATACCAAATTTTGTATCCAGAAAATTACAATCCAAAGGTGAAATATCCAGTTATTTTATTTTTACATGGAGCAGGGGAACGTGGAAATGACAACGCGGCTCAATTAACGCATGGATCGAAGTTGTTTTTAGATCAAAAAAATAGGGAGAAGTACCCAGCAATCGTCATTTTTCCACAATGTCCGAAAGAAAGTTTTTGGTCAAGCATCAAAATTGACCGCGCAAAGGCTTCCTATTCATTTGATTTTACCTACAATGAAAAATTAAATTGGCCAACACAAGCAGCAGTTGATTTGGTCAAAGGTCTGGTGAAAGAGAAAAAAGCAGATAAAAAACGCTTGTATATTATGGGACTATCCATGGGAGGTATGGGGACTATGGAGGTCGTTTCACGTTATCCAAAAATGTTTGCAGCTGCAGCGCCCATTTGCGGTGGTGCAGATTTATCTTTAGTCAAGAAATATGCTAAAAAGTTGCCTTTTTGGGTGTTTCATGGAGATGCTGATGCTGTAGTACCGGTAGATAATTCCCGAAAATTGGTAGCAGCATTAAAAGAGTTAAATGCAGATGTTAAATATTCAGAATATCCAGGAGTTAACCATAATTCATGGGATAATGCTTTCGCTGAACCTGAATTTTTAGCTTGGTTTTTTAGTCATAGAAAATAAGGAAGAGGTAAGAGGTGAAAGGTAATTCCATCCCGTAGGGATGATAATTTTTGTAGAAATGGATTTTAATCCGTTGAAAAAATTACATCACACACGCGCTCGGCTGTGCCCCACACACGCGCTCGGCTGTGCCGAGTGCGTACTATCATTTGAACTTGTAGTTCATTGGTAAACTCAAGTTTGTATAATCATTTGAACTTGTGGTTCAATCGTCATTTCAATTTCAAATAACAATCGGAATTTAAAATTTCGCTCCAATAAGCTTTTCTAATTCATTAATTGGAACAGAATATGTTTGCCAATTTGGGTTCAAATAATGTTCATTTGGGATTAAAATACACCATGTTTTATCCGGTGTGAATACCACTTTCCAACAATGTGAGGGGATAACTACTTCTCCGATTCTCCCAATCCTGCCAATTCCTCCTGCATAAATTGTTAACTTTTGCCCTCTTTTGGCCAATTTGCGACAATATTCTTCGAGTCGTTTCCAGGGTCCTCTATTCAATTGAGGCGTCTGTGGTAGCATGTTGGACATTAAAAATGTCTCTTCATTCAAATAATCGTTTGAACTTCTATCTTCTGAATTGCATAAATGACCTCTGTCGTATCCTGATTGTCGATAATCATCAGAATCTGCTTTTTTGAAATTATTTGGTAAAGCATCATCTTCTCTAAATCGATTGCTTCTTTCAGCAGGGCCTAAGTCGGTATAAGAAAGTGTCCAAGCCACCCAATTTGCTCGGGCGTCATTTCCATTGTAGGACATGACATAACCTTTTTTAACGACTAGATAATTGGAGGTAGATGCGGTACTCGCCCCCGTGATATTTTTTAGTCCAGTGGGTAGTAGTTGAAGAAATACAAATAATATTAATTGAAATATCATGAATTACTTTTTAAAACCATGTCCTCGGAAACCTATTACCTATTACCTCTTACTTCTTCAGCATATAAATCGCTAATTTTTTAGCCGCAAGGAAGTTTTCATATTCCAAAGGAGTTCTTCGGTTATTGGTATATTCGTTGTATAACCATGGGTCACCCAAAGCAAATACTTTTCCTTTACCTACCTTGGCAACCGCCATAACTGAATGCCCCTGGTGATTCACCAGCGATTTAGCAGAACCAGTTAATTTTAACGTAGTAATTTCTTTGATATATACTTTTTTAATAGGGTCAAAGACTTCATTACCTATTGGGATCATAACAGCTCCTTGTTCCCAATTTTTACCTTGTACGAAATTTAAATTGGGTGCTACGAATTCTATCCCAAATCGTTTTGCTAAAATATTGAATTGTGGAATTTCACAATTCGTGGTGTCGTTAGCTAATAAAATTAAATGCCCTCCATTTTTCACCCAAGCTTCTATTTCATCTGCTGCTTTGGCAGTCATATAATTGGGATGAGCTGTTTCTTTGTACGAATCTGGATCAACGATGATATAAACAGAGGCATCTTTGAGCGTTTGTTGGGTAGGAGAAGTTCCTAAACTGTCTATTTTAGCTCCTAATTGTTGCCATTGTTGTCCCCAAAGCCAAAATCCAGAATCTTTTCTGTCTTCCCATGTATAGTGAAATCTTTCTGATTTTCCTTCTTTTGTTTTTCTGAATTCGTGATTGAAATAATAGTCTAATACTACTTTTTTCCCTTGACCAATGGATAATTCATCTGCAATTTCCATTTCTAATGATGCTAAAATAAATGGCCCAACACCCTTCAAATCATCTTTTTTCAAAGGTTCACTTAAGTAATAGTCATAACTTCCATCACGGTAAGGAGTTCCACCCAATCCTCCGACACTAACAGTTTTTTCTAAGTGTAAATTTCCTTCTGCATCTTTTGATACAAACTCTTTATTTATTCCTGAATAGGCTTTTTTAGCTGCAATTAAGAACTTTGCTGGTAAATAGCCATTTCTGACACCTTTTGCAAAAGCATAGACAAACATGTTGGCACAGGATGCCTCAAAATAATTTCCTTTTCTACCTGGGAAATTAGGGACTTGGTACCATAATCCGGTTTTAACATCCTGAATTTTTAATAAAGCATCGCTTAATTTATTCAATTGATTGATGAGAATATTTCTTTTTGGATGATTTTTGGGCATATAATCTAAAACATCTACCAAGGCCATTTCATACCATCCCATAGATCTACCCCAGAAATTGGGTGAATGACCATTTTCCTTATTGGCCCAAGGTTGAACTTTGGCATAATCAAAAGCATGAAATAATAAACCTGTTTTAAGATCAATTCCACCTTTCCACATTAATTCAAATTGCTTGACGATATCATCCCAATTATTTTCATTGAAAATACTTCCATATTCAGCGTAAAATGGCTCAAGCATATATAATCCATCTAACCACATTTGGTTAGGATATCTGTCTTTATGCCAAAATCCACCTTCTTGTGTTCTCGGTTGATTTCTAATTTGATCTCTTAATTTTTGTGCAGCTAATTTGTATTTTTCATCTGCAATTTCTTGGTAGAGAAAAAGTAATGCCCTTCCTGTTGTAATATTATCCGAGTTGAATTCAGATGCCTTATAGGTTCTAATATTTCCTTTTTCATCTACAAAAGATTGAATATTTTTCTTGATATATTCAAAATATTTCGCATCCCCTGTTCGAATATAAACTTGTTCTAAAGCTTTCAAAAATAAACCTTGTTCGTAATCCCAATTTGCTGGCTTGCCTGTTTTAACTTGAATAGAATCTGCATGAATTTTCATCATAGATTCAGCCATTAAAACAGAATTTTGAGCCACTGATATGGCTGAAATGCATAATAGGTGCACTAACAAGATGTATTTTTTCATATTATCTTAATTCAGTTATTTCCGAAAATTCCATGTCAGTATAATCTTTGTTTTCCCCAGCCATTCCCCAAATAAAGGAGTAGTTTTTGGTTCCACATCCACTATGTACTGACCAAGGTGGAGATATGACAGCTTGATGATTTTGCATCCAAATATGTTTGGTTTCTTGAGGTTGTCCCATTAAATGCATCACAGAATGAGCAGGGTCTACATCAAAATATAAATAAGCCTCCATTCGCCTATCATGAACGTGTGCTGGCATGGTATTCCAAACAGAACCTGGTTCCAATATCGTTAAACCCATCACCAATTGGCAGGATTGAATCCCTTCATTATGAATGTATTTGTAAATTGTGCGATGATTAGATGTTTCTAAACTACCTAAAGTAACAGTTATGACTTCTTTTTTAGCTAAATGCGTATTAGGATAGGTAGCATGAGCAGGGGAGGAAAGTAGGTAAAATAATGCAGGTTGGTCTTTTGAAATTGATTCGAAAATGACTTTTTTAGTACCCTTTCCAAGGTAAACTGCATCTAATTTGTCAACTATAAATTCTTCATTTTCAGTACTTATTTTTCCTTTCCCACCCACATTGATAATGCCAATTTCACGTCTTTCTAAGAAATATTCAGCTTTTAATTTATCGGGATTGGGTAATTCAAGCGCCAAATTAACAGGTTTGGCGCCTCCTATAATCATTCTATCGTAAATTGTATAGGTTAATTCTATGCTATCTGCATGAAAGATATTCTCAATTAAAAATTGCTCTCTTATTTGTTGGTTAGTGAAAGTGGAAACTTCTCTACTACTCGCCTCAAATCTATAATTCATATTAATATAATTTTTATTTTTAAAGCTCCAATTGCCATTATTCTACTCATTAAAATTTATCTTTGAGGAGAAATATGCAATTGGAAGATTCGACTTTTTATGATCATTTTGGAAAAGAATTAGAAGTTTTAGGCTTTGGTCTTTACTCTAATGAAAATGAATTGTTCCCTATTTGGTTCCATCCAGGTAAACAAATCTATATCGAAGCAATTTCTTTAGTGCATTTTGAAAAAATAAAATCCCATATTTCACCTAAAATTTGGCAAGAAAGAATTATTCTTAATCGGAATAAATTTAAACATTTTTTTTGCGTTTGGGAAGATACTTGGTATCAACAGTCTGATTTTATCCGAAAACATATTTTTCATTTAATCCATGGCTATAAATCAATATTTGCAAGGGATTTAAAGCTTGATTTTATACCTGAAAATCTTGCGAATGAATTTTTAACTACTTCTCATATTTTAGGATTTTCTAAAGGTAAAAGCTATTTGGGTATCTTTGTTCCACCACATCGACATTTTAGAGGTATAAAAAGTTCATTTCAATTTGACAATAATCCATTGGTTGGAGTAGTTGTTATGGGGAAAACTTTGGTTATGAAAGATGAGAAATATTTAGGTCAAAAGTCGGCTGAATTGGTTCGATTTGCTTCATTACCAGGAACGAGAATTGTTGGTGGACTTACAAAAGCATTGAAATTTTATAGGCATTCCTTTTTAGTTGATAATGTGATGACCTACATTGATTTAGAATGGAATGACGGCAAGGGTTTTTTGGGTATGGGATTTCACTTGGAATCAATGACGAATCCGCTCTTATTTAAGTTAGATGATTTCTTTAACAGGAGTTTGGTGGACAATTGGGATGATGCAAATGCTTGTAATGCAGGTAATTTGAAATTAAGGTACGTATTGAAATGAAGCAAATTCCTTTGATTGTTATTTTAGGACCTACTGCCAGCGGTAAAACGAATTTGGCAGTCCAATTGGCTAATCGTTTAGACGGTGAAATTATTTCTGCTGATTCTAGGCAGATTTATCGAGGATTAGATATTGGTACAGGAAAGGATTTGCATGAATTTGTGTTGGGTGACCGTGCAATCGACTATCATTTGATTGACATAATGGATGTTGGAGAAACTTATTCCGTGGCACATTTTAAGTCAGATGCAATAAAAGCAATTAATAAAGTTGTTGAAAAAGGTAAAATGCCGATTCTCTGTGGGGGAACAGGATTATATATTGATGCTTTACTTTCTGATTATGAGTTTTCTCATATTCCCGATTTTTTAGAACAAAATCAATATTTAAATCGTGAATTTCATGTTTTTGGATTAAATCCTCCCCTTGAAATACGGCGAGAAAAGTGTTCCACTCGATTAAAACAAAGAATTGATGAAGGCTTAATTGAGGAAGTGGAAAGTTTATTGGAAAAGGGAGTAAGCGCTAACGATTTGAAATGGTTGGGATTGGAATATAAATGGATTGTCAATTATTTAGAAGGAACCTTGACTTTTGATGAATTTCAAAAAGGTTTAGAAATTTCTATTCAACAATTTGCTAAAAGACAAATGACTTTTTTTAGAAAAATGGAACGTTCGGGAATTGATATTCAGTGGGTTCCGTTTGAATTATCTCTTCAAGAGCGATTAGATTGGCTAATTTCAAAAATAAATTTTTAAGGAATTTTGCTTAAAAGGTTGCATAAAATGAAAAATCACCTTACTTTTGCAATCTCATTACGAGACAGAGAGTTGGCAGAGTGGTCGATTGCGGCAGTCTTGAAAACTGTTGACTGTTACAGGTCCGGGGGTTCGAATCCCTCACTCTCTACACAAGCGCATCCATCGATGCGCTTTTTTTGTTTATTGCCTTCTAATACCTCCGCCAATCGACCTCTTTTTGGAGTATGTCCTTAACTTATGGGATATATATATTGAGCATACAAGTTATAATTAGGATTTTTTTTAACATTAAGGCATTAAGAATCATTAAGATTATCTTCCTTATTTCTTTTTTCTCTTGCGATTTTTCTTCTCTTTCAATACGAAAAAAGCTTTTAGGGCCCAATAATAAGGTGTTAAGGATGTCATTTTTTCTTATTTAGATCGACTTA
>JBJTNH010000076.1:0-10382 GCA_046073945.1 Aquirufa sp.
TTGAATGCATAGTTCGTTTCTACATAAATTCCATGTTGTTTTTTCATTTCCTCAGGTTTACCAACTACCGCACTTTCCTCTTCCACTAAACTTAGAACTTCATTCACCACTCGATCTATTTCATATTTCTGATCACTTTTATTTTCAATACTCACCCATTTAATGATCAAAGGCAAATGGTCGATAATTTCATAATGAATGTTGACAATAAGTCCTTTAAGCTCAGGTAATTGGGAAGTGAAATGTAAAATAAGGTGCTTTCCGGTAGCTTGATTTTTATTACTAGCCCAAGTGGTATTTTTCCAGTTGATAAAAGGTGTTTTGTCTTTGGATTCAAATCCAATGAATTGAAAATCAGATATTTGACTTGTTAAATCCTTTGTCCATTCAGGTAAAAAATAGGCTCTTTCTTTTTGTCCATGCAAGCCCCCAATTTGATATGAAATACCATTAATCGTTATTTTTGCCTCTGGTTGAATGGCCCTTAATAATTGTTGTTGATTACTTAGGTTTTGATAATCTACACAAACCAAATTCGCTCCTAAATGAAATTTTCGACGAACTAATCCATTCTCTAAAATGATTTCATTTTTTGAGGAGATAATTTTTGAAAGTTCTTTGTTTGGATGGATGAGAAAATCATTTGTTGGGTCTAAATTTTGGGCACTAATATCATAAAAAGTGAATAAGCTGATGAAAAATAATAGAATTGGTTTCATGGAAAGCTTTAGTTTTGATGTCAAATTAGAATTTATTGTTTAAATTAAATTAAAATTTTTGTTATGGCTATAAATAGTGATGTTGATTTTCTGAAAGGTCCTCGTTCTCGTTGGAAAGAATTTACTTTTTCATTGGAGGTTTTATTCCAATTCATCAAAGGCTTTCGAAATTTACATTTTATCGGACCATGTATCACTATTTTTGGTTCAGCTAGGTACCAACCCGGTCACGAATATTACCTATTAACGGAAGAAATTGCTGCTCGATTAGCAAAATTAGGTTACGCAATCATGACAGGTGGTGGCCCTGGAATCATGGAAGCTGCCAATAAAGGTGCTAAAAATGTCGGGGGATTATCTTTGGGTTGTAATATTGAATTGCCTTTTGAGCAAAAACCCAATCCGTTTTTAGATAAAATGGTAGACATTAAGTATTTCTTTGTTAGAAAAGAGTTGTTACGAAAATATTCAACTGGCTTTGTTGTTATGCCTGGAGGTTTGGGGACTTTGGATGAGTTTTTTGAAGTTATTACTTTAATTCAAACGGGTAAAATTCAACATTTTCCTGTGGTGGTCATGGGTTTAGAGCACCATAGTAAAATGATGGATTTTTTAGAAAAATTGGTAGACGAAAAAACGGTTGGTCCTGATGATTATGAGCATATTTTATTTACGGATGATGTAGAGGAAGCGATTAATCACATACAAACCCACTCCGAAAAGAAAAAGGCCTCAGCAGGAGAACTGCAAAGACCTTTATGGATTTTGGGTGAAAGGAAAATTTTTAAAAAATAAATTAATTATAATTATTCTGTCCAGTTATTTTCACCCTTGTAAGGTATACAAGCTAAGTATTTACCCGGTACGGGATCATATACTAAAACTTCTTTACCGATTTTTTCAGAGGTAAAATAACCCATCAAAACCAAACTCTTCACCTTTCTAAAAAAGGTAATGGGTGCTGGTTTTTCTTCCAAAACGATTCCCCATAAATTTGCTGGGAAATGGGGTGATTCTTTATCCCATTGTATTAAAATTTGCTCCCTGGATTTTTTGTCACATTCGATGAAATTTTTTCCAAATTCATTTTTACAACGATCATCCAACTCTTCGATTCCTTTTGTGAATTCATTTTGATCCTCTTTGCTCATGACTTCCTTTACCATTTTGTCAATGAATTGTGGAACACCCAATTCTTTGGCACCAGGAGTTTTTGTTTTTGGGCAAATAGTTTCTGCAATTTCAGCGATGGTATTTGCTTGGTGATTGTCTAAAAACTGAGGTTCCCAAGTTAATTTGGCATCTTTTTGGCATGAACTTAAAAGGCTAGCAATGGTTCCTGCTGAAAGGCTATAGCCTAAATATAAACTAGTCTGACGGATATATTCTCTGCGATCCATGTTATAAATTTTTACGGTTTAATTCTTTAAAGGCGTGATCCACTGCTCTTGCAGTTAATGCCATGTAAGTGATGGATGGGTTAACACAATTGGCAGAAGTCATACATGCACCATCTGTGACAAAAACATTCGGTACAGAATGGATTTGGTTAAAGCCATTCAGAACAGATGTTTTTGGATCTTTTCCCATTCTGGCTGTGCCCATCTCATGAATGCCATTTCCTAGTCCTCCCACATTGTCAAACATTTGGATGTTTTTAAAACCTGCGTTTTCCAACATTTCAGCTGCGTCAGTTTTCATTTTCTTCCGCATTTCCCATTCATTTTTTTTCAATCCTGCGTCAAAAACCAATTGTGGAATTCCCCATTTGTCCACCTTATCTTTACTCAAACTAACTTGATTTTCATGGTAAGGTAACACTTCTCCAAATCCCATTAAACCCATGCTCCAACCTCCTGGTTTCATTAATGCATCTTTGAATTCAGCTCCAACACCTACTTCAGAATTTCCTCTGCCCCAATCTGCTCTATTTGAATTAGCTCCTTGATAATCGTAGCCCCTTAGAAATTGGTCATTCTTACTTTGTTGATCGATGTTCACATATTTCGGAATGAAAATGCCAGTTGGTCTGCGACCTTTGTAAAATTCATCTTCCAAGCCATCGAAGGTTCCCAAGGCTCCCACGTGATAATGGTGATCCATCAAATTATGTCCTAATTCTCCGCTATCATTTCCTAAACCATTGGGAAATCTATTGGAAGTTGAATTCAATAAAATTTGAGTACTTGCTAAAGTAGAAGCGCAAGAAAAGATGATTTTAGCAAAAAAATCAATTTCTTCATTCGTAGTCGCATCAAGTATTTTTACGCCAATGGCTTTATTGGATTTCGGATCTAAAATAATCGAATGGACCACTGAATTAGGTCGAATAGTGAAATTTCCTGTCCGGTTAGCTGCGGGTAATGTGGCAGAATTTGAACTGAAATAAGCACCGTATGGGCAACCTCGACTACATCTATTTCTGTTTTGGCATTGACTACGCCCGAGATCCAAATGCCATTGCTTGGCTTCTGTTAGGTGAGCAACTCGACCAATGGTCACATGCCTATTTTGGTAAGCAGATTTCATTTTTGATTTGAAATGTTTTTCCAAACAATTCAATTCCATCGGGGGAAGAAATTCACCATCTGGCAAATGGTCTAAGCCTAATTTTTCACCACTCACTCCCACAAATTTCTCTACATAAGAATACCAAGGAGCTAAATCTTGGTAACGAATCGGCCAATCGATTGCAATTCCTTCTCTTGCATTGGCTTCAAAATCATAATTTGACCAACGGTAAACATGTTTTCCCCAGGTCAAAGAACGACCTCCCACTTGATTTCCACGAATCCAATCGAAACGTTGTTTTTCTTCGTATGGATTTTCTAGATCATTGGTAAAAAAATGCTTGGTTGATTCTCCGACAAATCCACTTCTGATTTGAATGTGATGCTTGGCTCTATCCTCCGCCGTCATGGCACCTCTGTGCTCCATATCCCAAGCATCTTGCATCATGGTAGGGTAATCATCAATGTGATTGACCATTCGACCTTTCTCCAAAACCAAGGTTTTTAATCCTTTTTCGCAAAGTTCTTTGGCAGCCCAACCTCCACTCATTCCAGAGCCTATGACGATGGCGTCATATTGATTACTTTTATTTAAATTGATATTTAATTTTGCCATTTTATCTCTAAAAATGAATTGGTTTTTTTTCGAAATTGAAAGTAAAAAATATACCTTTCAAATGCTATTCAAACCCACAATTTTATTTAACTTCTTTGAATCATAAATTTTTGCTTTTCTTTGTAAATTCAATTTTATACCATGTCATTGTTGGATTCTGAAGAGTCAACTTTATTTGTCGATGTGCTTTTGCCACTGCCCATTCCTAGGCATTTTACCTATCGAGTTCCGAGGGTTTGGAATGAAAATATGCAGACGGGCATACGAGTAGTTGTGCCTTTTGGTACCTCTAAAGTCTTGACTGGGCTTATTTTAGCTATTCATACCAATCCTCCCAAAAATTATCAAGCAAAATACTTGCTTGAAGTTTTGGATGATAGTCCATTAGTGACCATGGATCAAATTAAATTGTTTCATTGGGTCGCGGAATATTATTTATGTTATCCAGGAGAAGTTTTTCAAGTAGCCTTACCAGCAGGATTGAAAATTTCGAGTCAATCCAAAGTTCAATTGAATCCGTCGTTTGATGAACCTGATTTACTGAATGAAAAGGAAGTTTTGATTCAACAAATTCTCCAAGAAAAAGGCGCGTTGGTTTATGATGAAATTGCCAAAATTGCAGATGTGAAAAGTCCGTATCACATCATAAAATCCATGGTAGGCAAAGGCGCTATTTTGATTTACGATGAATTAAAGGATCGATATACTCCAAAAGTGCTTCGTAAAATCCGCTTATGCAAAACTTGGGAATCGAATGAGAAGTTATTAGAGTTGATTAAAATATTAGAAGACAAGCCCAAGCAAATCGCAATTTTATTGCATTATCTGCGATTTATCCCAGTGCTTCGTCAGCCGGAATTGAATCAAAAAGGATTGGAAAAGTCCAGTTTTTCAGATGCTGATTTATCGGAAAGTTCCTTGAAAACCTTGATCAAAAATGAAATATTTGAATCATTTGAAGTTATTATTTCTCGATTTGGACAAGATTCTGATGATTTTGAAGGGCAAACGATTGAATTAAATGCTCCTCAGCAATCCGCTTATCAATCCATTTTGACGCAATTTCAAGAAAAAGATGTGGTGCTTTTACATGGCATTACGGGAAGTGGGAAAACGGAAATTTATATCAAATTGATTCAGGAAGCCTTAGCTACTGGGGATCAAGTATTGTATTTATTGCCGGAAATTGCCTTGACAACCCAAATAGTCATTCGATTAAAACGCATTTTTGGTGAACAAGTAGGTATTTATCATTCCAAATTTTCAGATAACGAACGCGTAGAAGTTTGGAAATCCATTGTCGAAGGAAAATATCCCTTTGTGGTGGGTGTTCGTTCTTCGGTTTTCTTACCCTTTTCAAATTTGGGACTAATCATTGTCGATGAAGAACATGAGGCATCTTTTAAGCAACAAGATCCCGCACCAAGGTATCATGCCAGAGACGTTTCTATGGTTTTGGCCAAAAATCATGGAGCAAAAGTGCTTTTGGGTTCAGCTACTCCTTCGATGGAAACCTATTATCAAGCCAAAGAAGGAAAATTTGGACTTGTTTCTTTAGTGGAACGGTACGGAGCAGCTCAATTGCCTCAAATTCAATTAATTGATACCAAAGCTGCCGGAAAAATGAAACAAATGAATGGTGGTTTTTCTTTGGATTTGATTGAAATTTTGAAAGAAAATTTTGCGAAAGGAAAACAAAGTTTATTGTTCCAAAACAGGAGAGGGTATTCCCCTTATTTGCAATGTCAAGATTGCGATTGGATTGCTACATGCACACAATGTGATGTGAGTTTAACCTATCATTCCAAAGACCAGGAATTGCGTTGTCATTATTGTGGATATAAAGAAGGTTTGCTGAGAAGATGTGCAGCCTGCGGAAGCACGCAATTAAAGACCATGGGTTATGGCACAGAAAAGATTGAGGAAGAATTGCAATTGCATTTGCCAGATGCAAGAATAGGTCGAATGGATTTAGATACTACTCGGTCTAAAACAGCTTTTAATGCCTTAATTTCTGAAATTCAATCAGGAAATATCGATGTAATTGTGGGGACTCAAATGGTAGCAAAAGGATTGGATTTCGAAGGTTTATCGACGGTAGCTATTTTTGACGCTGATAAATCCATCAATTTCCCTGATTTTCGGGCTCATGAAAGAGCCTTTCAACTGATTACACAAGTAGCAGGTAGGGCAGGGAGAAGGGCTGAACAAGGACTCGTTTTGATCCAAACCAGTCAACCTAATCACCGTATTTTTGAATTTATTCAAAATAACGATTTTGAATCGCTTTATGCGGAAGAAATTGTTGAACGCGAAGGCTATCATTATCCGCCCTACAGCCGATTAATTAAGCTTATTATCAAACACGTTGAGTCCTCTACGGTCGAGCAGGCAGCTCGAGAAATGGGCCAAACGCTGAAGATGAAATTTGGTCATGGTAGGGTGTTAGGTCCAGAAAAGCCATTGATTGAGCGAGTGAGAAATCAATTTGTGATGGAAATTTTAATCAAAATTGAAAAAGGCCTTGCTTTAGCCAAATTCAAATCTTTGCTACGAGATGAATTGGACGAAATCAAAGCCTCCAAAATTTTTAAAGGTGTTACTGTTGTGGTAGATGTGGACCCGAATTGAGGTAAAAGGTAATAGGTAATAGGTAATAGGTAATAGGTAAAAGGTAATAAGTAAGAGGTATTTCTCTTTTCTCTATTACCTATTACCTATTACCTAATAAACTATTTCCTCTTCTTCAGCACCGCTAATTCATGGGCAGTGTCATAATAGCTTCTAAGATTTGACCAATCGAAGGTATCTGCAATGCTTTCTACACGGTTTCTTTGCATGATACGGTCTCTTTGTGATTGTTGAACAAATTTGAACAAGAAATTAGCTAGCTGATCAGCTGCTTCTTGGTAGGATTGAGTCTTTCTATTCACAACACCCACGCCCCATTGTTCATAATCATGCATGATTTGCATCATGTAATCACCAAAACCGGAAAGGTCTGAAGTTACGGTAGGTACACCGCGTGCCATACATTCCAATGGAGTATAACCCCATGGCTCATAGTAGCTAGGGAAAACTCCTAAATGGCATCCTCTAACAAATTGACCATAATCTAAACCAAATAATGGATTGGTAGATACAATGAAATCAGGATGATAAACGATTTTTACCTTATCATCAGCATTGTTCATCAATTGAGTTCGCTGTAAATTTCGAATGATATCATCTTCTTGTTTCAAAAGATGGGTGACCACTTTTGGTCTATTTTGCGATTTCCATGTCTGAACGGTTCTTCGTAAACGTAATCGCCAATATTCATCGACAAATTTATTTAAATCAGGTAATTGCATATCATTTGAAGCGGCGGAGGCTTGGAAAAGTTTTTCGCCCACTTCCTTTTCAATAGAATGACAATTTTCTCTAATTTCATCCAATACAGCTCTAGAATGCAATACTTCAGGATCAATGGAATGATAAGGCTGTTTGGTAATAAAAAACATGATAATGGTTTTCTTACTACCTGCTTCTTTCATTTTTCGATTCAAAATTTGCAGTGCATCCAAGGTTAAATCATATCCCTTGTTCGTATATTCAAATCTACCTGAAGTAAAGAAATACAAGGTTTGTTCTAAGTCAAAAGGTTGATTCGGAAAGAAATGGCCCATGACAAAGTCAGAGATGCTTTCTTTGTATTTTGAGTGCAGATTTTGGTGTTCATGCAAAGCTGCAAAACGTTGAATATTTAATCCATTCGGTAAAATGATTTCCGGGATTCTACCTAAGAAATACTGGCATTCTTTGGCAGTAATGTCTGAAACCGTTGTTAAAACATCCGCTTTTTGAGCAGCAAATCGCTCAAATGTTGCCTGCGCTTCTATGCCATAATGTTTGGCTTCTTTGGCCCAATCGAAACTATCTATGACATCATAAAAATTAGGAATATTTCCTGCCAAATACCTACCCAACATCGTTGCATGGGTGGTAAATACGGTTGAAATTTTCACTTTGTTTTTCTTCAAATCTGGCAAACAGGTAGAAGCCATCCATTCGTGAAAATGAACAATGATGTCTTTTTTGTTATTTGTTTCAATAGCAAATTGGGTAAGAAAAATGCGAATCAATTCCCCCAAAGCTACCGTTTGTGAAACTAAATCCTCAGCGCCTAAGGTAGAGATTTTATGATCTTGCCAGATGCGTCCTTTGATGGTATCTACTTGAGCATAAATACTCTTAATATCAAAAAGAACAATTTTAGGTTTACCCGTAATTAGCCAATTGCCATAGTGCACTTCATATCCTTCTTTCCTCATCCATTGGATGGCTCTTTCGATGGGACTAGCATCTGTGATTTCCAAGGGTTCAAATTCGGCAGCAGCGGTTTGAGTGAAATAAGGGCCTAGTAACAAGTAGTCGTCTCCCCATTTTTCAACCATGGAGGGTACTTTGGTTCTGATTACAGTATAAATTCCGCCCACTTGATTACAAGCTTCCCAGGCTACTTCAATCAAAAATTTGCCTTTTTCGGCTGCTTTTTTTGTCGTTTTTTCTTTAATCATTGGACAATTAACTTAAGACATGTATGAATTACTTTCAATCACTTGGGTGACTCCATTTTTCGTAATAGTGAAATTAAAACCTTTTTGGATAGAATATGCACCATATTCTCCTTTTTTATTGATAGCGAGATAACCCACTTGAAATTCTTGGTATTTATATCTTTTAACAATTCTCATAACTGCTTCTTCACATGCTTGTTGTGGAGTTCTTCCTTGGCGCATAAATTCTACAATTAAAAAAGATCCCAACGTTTTCATGACAAATTCTCCCAATCCTGTTGCACATGCTCCACCTACTTCATCATCACAAAAAACAGCCCCGCCAATGATCGGTGAATCCCCAACTCTACCATGCATTTTAAATGCCAAACCACTCGTAGAACATGCACCCGCTATTTCACCTTTTTTTCCAATCCCCAATAGACCGATGGTATCATGTCTTTCAATATTTATTTTTGGCTCATATTTGGATTCTTTTTTCCATTCTTCCCAAGCCTTTTTAGCTTTTTCTGTAAGTAGATTTTCAGGTTTAAAGCCTTGGGAAATAGCAAATTCATAAGCTCCTTTGCCAGAAAGCATCACATGTGGCGTTTTTTCCATCACGGCTCTTGCTACTGAAATAGGATGCATGATATTCTCTAAAAAAGTAACAGATCCCGCATTTCCTTTGTGATCCATGATGCATGCGTCTAATGTAACATGTCCGTCTCTATCTGGATATCCACCATATCCTACGGAGGTATCGTTAGGGTCTGCCTCTGGTACTCTCGCCCCCGCTTCCACGCCATCTAAGGCATTGCCTGTCTGCATTAATTTTTCGTATCCAGCTTGGGTTGCTTTTTCGTTTTTCCAAGTAGCAATGATGAGCGGTTCTGAAATAAAATTCGACTTTGCTTGGCTTGATAAACTGCCTCCTAAGAGTCCTGCAGTTTGGATAAACGTTCTTCTTTTCATAATAAATTCAACTAGATTACGATGGTTTATTTGTTGATTAAACTGTAAATGTGTAAAATTGTCTTTTTAAAGTAAAAAAAAATCTTTGAAATTTTACTTTATTTCAAATATTTTCATCATTTATGAAACTAATAAAGGTTATTTTCCCCATAATTCTCACGGTAGCGTGGACTTATGCACTCAATTCCAATTTTGGAACTGTACCCCCCGTAGGTAAATTATTTAGTCCATTTCATGGTTTTTGGCAAAATGCTGAGGGGCCTGAATCTTCGGAGCAAAGTGAAGAAACTTTGCAAATTCCGGGTCTGCATCAGCCTGTTCAAGTCTTTTATGATGAAATGGCAATTCCCCATGTTTTTGCAACAGATGATCACGATTTGTTTCTGGCTCAAGGCTATTTAACGGCTAAAGATCGTTTGTGGCAAATGGAATTTCAAACACATTTCGCTGCTGGAAGAATATCGGAAATTGTCGGTGAAAAGGGTTTAGCTTCTGATCAATTCCAACGCCGAATGGGTTCAATCTATGGAGCAGAAAAAGCGTTGGCAGGTATGATGGCTGATCCGCAATCAAATTTAGCTTTAGATTCCTATACAGAAGGTGTGAATGCTTACATCAATTCCTTGACGGATAGGACTTTGCCTTTGGAATATAAATTATTGAATTACCAGCCGGAGCCTTGGGCACCCATAAAAAGTGCCTTATTTTTGAAAAATATGTCCTTTGTATTGGCTTCTGGTACGGACGATTTAAAAATGACCAATATTCTTAGGAAATATGGCAGAGAGGTAGCAGAAAACTTGTTTCCCAATTATCCTTTTGAGGAAAGCCCAATCATTCCTGTTGGTTCTCCCATTGATTTCAAGCCAGTCCCAACTCCAGCAGCACCCAAAGATTTTATGGGATTGGGAAGTTTGATGACTACTCCCGAAAAAGATCCTAATATAGGATCAAACAACTGGGCTGTTTCAGGAAATAAAACCATTTCTGGAATGCCAATTTTGGCAAACGATCCCCATTTGAC
>JBJTNH010000077.1:0-15497 GCA_046073945.1 Aquirufa sp.
TTCAAAACAAAACACAAAGTTTTCGTAAAAATCTAGATCGTATTTATTACGAATTCAAAGCTGGAAACCAATGAATCAACGGGTACTCCTAAGGCATTTTTTTTACCGTATTCAAAACCTTGTAAAAATTGCGTTTGGAAGTTGGTCGATCCAAAGAAATCCCATTTAGGTCCCAAGCGGTAACCAGCTTTGAATTCGTAATAAATACGATCTAGATTTTTACGAAAACTTTGTGTTTTGTTTTGAAGAAAACCAATTTGCATTTGCAAATCGCTGTTTAAACGCCAAGAACTATTTGTGATAACGGATGTATGATTTAAATACCAACCTGTTGCAAAGGTATTACTACCCCCTGATTTCCAATTGTCTGAAAAACTGGATTGGTTCAAATTGATACCTGTGGCAAAGTCTTGTTTCCATTTTGATTTCAAACTATCCACTTTAACGATTCCGTCGGCAAAGCTGTTTGAAAAATAAAAAGAAAATAAAAGAATGAGCCCCAGTTTGAATTTCATGTTGCAAGTTAAATAAACCTTTTTTTGAATACTATAAATCCGATGATTTTCCAATCCAAACATCTACTTTTCCATTAAAAACATCCTTCGATTCCAAAGATAGTAATCCTTCAAAGGTATTAAAGGCATCCGTATTGGCTGTCATGGGTTCCATCGCAAGGCAATCGTAGCCTTCTGGAATAAACGCTACAAAGTAGGGAAATATTTCACTGGAGTGGCCAATAAAAATAGATTTTTGTTGAGTTTTCTCTTTTAACTCTGCAACATGATAGGGAAGTTTTTCTAACAAGAAAACATTGTCTAGTTGCTCTGATCTCAAATCAACTCCATTTTTGAAATCAACCTTTTCCGATTTGAATGGTATCATTTGAGGGTCGGAAAGATATTTTTCCTTGGCTGAAAAAGCAACTTGGTAGTCTTTTATCGAGGTATTGGGGAAAGAAAAATAAGGGTGCCAGCCGCAAGCAAATGGCATCGGTTCATTTCCTGTATTGATGGTTTGAAAATTCACTTCGAATTTGCCTGTTGCATTCAATCGATAAATGGCATTGAAAACAAATGGAAAAGGAAAGCCTTGGAAAGATTTACCGTTATATTCGTAGCTTAAAATAACTTCACAATATTCGTTATTGCTTACTTGTGAACTAATCACAAATGGTTTTCTAGCTAGAAATCCATGAATTGCGTTTCCCAGGCCTTTCTCGTTGATGGGCAATTGATAGTTTCTTCCCAAAAAGGAATAATTTCCATTTCTTACCCGATTTACCCATGGGGCTAAAATGGCGCTCGGATGTAAGCTATTTTCTGATAAATTAAACTTTTCTTCACCTGGAATTGAAATGATGGATTCCAAAGTATTTTCATGCAATAGCTCCAGTTTTATCAGAGTAGCACCTACCGATAAATTGATGTCGGCTCTTTCCTGGGTTTTAGGGTTAATTAGGGAAACAATGTCTCCTTGTGGGTTTTGTTCAATAATCATGTCCAAATGGTTTTATTTTCTATACCCATTCCATACAAAGCAAAATCGTATTTTACGGGATCACTAGAGTCTAATTTTTTAAGTTCAAATGTTAGTTCTTCAGCTTTTTTCCAATTTGCTGGGCCAGGACTAATAAGTCCTAATTTTTCAGCGGTCGTTTGTGAATGAATATCTAAAGGACAAATTAATTGACTAGAATCAATGTTTTTCCATAGTCCAAAATCTACTCCCAGTTGATCTTTTCTGACGAACCATCTCAAAAACATACAAATTCTTTTGCAAGCGGAATTTTTGGCTGGCGTGGAAATATGTTTTTGCGTTCTTTGGGGCGCATGTTCCGCATCAAAAAAATAATTGTGAAACCCAATGAGCGATTCTTTGATGTTGATATTTTCCGGCTGATGTCTCAATAGAAAGGCACTTTCTAAACTTTCATATCTTGAATAATGCCTCTTGAAAAAATCGATGAAATAAAGCGTGTCTGTATATTGGAAAGTACGATGCTTGAATCCTTCAAATCGTTGCAAATCTTTTTCCTGATGATGCATGACGAAGTCGAATGGATCTCCATCCATTAATTGAACCAGTGTTTTGGCATTATTTAAAATGGTTTTTCTTTGTCCCCAGGATAACATAGCCACCCAAAATCCCATGATTTCCTTGTTTTTTAAATCGGAAAATTGATGTGGAATTTGAATAGGATCATGTTCAATAAACCGAGGATGATTAAAGAATGCGTATTTCTTTTCCAGAAGTTCCGCCAAATCTTTTTTCATGCGACTATTTTTTTGAACCTAGAAATGCCAAGATTTTAGAAGGCAAAGAAAAAATCCAAACAATCACCGTCACTGCCGCAGAAAATACAGCGATAAAAGGGTAGGATAAGATAAAAAATATCTCAAAAACGATGTTTCCTGCCGTTATGGGTCTTTTTTTCTTTGGCATTTTATTGGACTAAATAACTTATTTCAGCTCGGATACGTTTATCAACAGCATTTAATTTTTCAAATGCTTTGGGTGATAATTTGATGATTAATTTGGAATCGGAATTGGGCAATCTACCAATCACTTTTACCCAAATACTTTGGTTATTCGCTAAGTTTTTCACTAATACCAAAGTTCCAATGGGAGCAGTTTTGTGCAGCGCTAAATACTTACCTGAATTATCAGGCACATCAATTAATTCAGCGATACCATTTTCAATGGTCTTTTTTAATCCATCTGCTGTATTTTCAGCCTTTGTTTCGCTGGCAGGCGCAGGGATTGTCATGTCAATTTTACCTTCACTTGCTGGTTTTTCAGCTTTGGAAGGAAGTAAATTGGTTTTTTCTAAGCTAGGTTCTTGAATGACAAGACGTTGTCCTTCTTGAAGACGATCAGAAGTTAAATTATTCCATTTGCGTAAATCTGCCATGCTCACTTTATAAAGATTTGCGATGGTTAATAATCCTTGTTTCGATTTTACAATGTGGTATTTTTCTTCTTTTTTGTCCGCTGTAACTGGTGCTTTTTCAGCAGGTGTACTTGCTGTGCTAGATTCACCAGCGACAGTTTTGTCAATACTTTTTAAAATACTTGGACTTTCTTCCAAATAGTGCAAAGGGATGTAAACGATTTCTCCCGTTTTAACTGGAATATCTGTTTCTGGATTTACTTGTTTAAATTCCGTCAATGAAATATTATACCTTTTTAAGATAGAAAAAAGGCTTTGTTTGGGACCTAATTTATACAAGATAAAGGTTTTGTTATTTTCTTTTTTTAATCCCAAAGAATCTAAGGTACTAGCGTTGGAAGTGAAAAAAGCTAAAAGACAAAAAATAATTAATAGGGTTGATTTTTTAGTATTCATATACAACGATTTGCTGCTTGTTTTTTACGTAAATTAATTGGTTTTCAATGATTTGAAAAGTGTTATATCCTATTAGGTCGCCTTCAGAAATTAATTCTTGATGTTCAATGACAAAGTCTGAATCGCAGATTTTAAGGTAATTTTTCCAACCTTGGTCGTAAATATAGTAAGAAAAAATCAGCTTCTCTTTACCTTCCCAATAATCAATTCCTTTTGCAATCTTCTCTTGGAATTTTAACAAGAAAAAGTCTTGAAATTCTTTGAAAAAAGCTTGGCTTTCTTCATAATGTTCTGGGTTTTGAACGATCAATTCTCCGAATTGTTGTGTATTATTTAATTCCACTTCGCTTTCAAATTGACCATTTGATAAATTAACCCAATAATTTTTCTTGTCAATTTCAAGGAGAATGAATTCATTTTTTGTTTCAAACCAAAATTGGCAAGGGATTTGGTATACTAATTTGCCTGTACGTAAATCATACGCTTCAATACTTTCAATACCCGGATTTTTACTTGATTTCAGTTTGGAGAAAACGCCAATATTTCCTTTGCTGCAAATCCAATTCAACGGTTTGTTGATACTTTGTGGGGCTGGAATTTCTTGGGTAATTTTTGAATCCAACGAAAGCGAGAACCATTGGACGTGGGTATTATTTTTGGTTTCTATCCATAGAAATGGTTTTTCCTTCTCGATGAAATGACCGACGCTCCAAATTTTTTCTTGAAATGATTCTGTAAAAATTTTTTCCAATGATTTTGAAAGGTTTCCCCATAAATTATGTGCAAATTTGGTGAATTTCTTTTAACAAAAATTAAAATAGATCCATGCAGGGTAAAAAAGTTGTTGCTGTCATTCCAGCGCGTTATGCTTCTACACGATTTCCTGGAAAACCTTTAGTCGAAATTGGGGGTAAACCCATGATTCAACGGACCTTCGAAAGGGTATCTCAACTCGAAGGTTGGTATAAAATCATTATTGCGACAGATGATCAACGGATTTATGATTTTGCCAAAAGCATTGGTGCAGAAGTGATGATGACGCAAGAAAATCACGTTTCTGGGACAGATCGTTGTGCAGAGGTTTTAAGAAATTTAAATGAGCCCATCGATTACGTAGTTAATATTCAAGGGGATGAACCATTCATCGATCCTAATCAGTTAGAGGAAATCACTTCTGAATTTCAAAGTAATGCCCCAATTTTGACGCTCATCAAGGAAATTAAAGATGATGCAACCTTATTCAATGTGAATACTCCCAAAGTAGTCATTGATGAAAAAGGCTTTGCGATGTATTTTTCTCGTCAAACCATTCCTTATTTACGTGGTATTCCACAAGAAGATTGGTTAAAAAAACATCGTTATTTTAAGCATATTGGACTTTATGCCTACCGAGCAGATGTTCTATTGGAATTAAGTAATTTACAACCTTCTCCTTTGGAATTAGCGGAATCCTTGGAACAATTGCGTTGGTTACAAAATGGTTACCAAATTAAAACCATTGAAACTCAATACGAAACCATTGGAATTGACCATCCGGAGGATTTATTGAAAATAGGGTTTTATTTAGTGAGGGGGTGAGGGGTTTAATTATGAATTATAAATTATGAATTATGAGGTAAAATTTTAATTTGCTCAAATGCCTAATTTTTAAAAAAAATAAACTCATAATTCATAATTCATAATTCATAATTATTCATCCGTATCTTTGCAAGATTATAGACACAAACAATCCTCATTCTTTGGATAATACAAAGAATTATTAATAAATTTTATGCAGAAGACGCCTATTACAGAACTTTTGAAACATCGTATTTTAGTTTTAGACGGTGCGATGGGTTCTTTAATTCAACAATATCATTTGAGTGATGCCGATTATCGTGGCGAAAGATTTAAAGACTTTCCTCATGAAGTAAAAGGCAATAATGACCTCTTGTCAATCACAAGGCCAGACGTGATTAAGGAAATTCATGCCAAATATTTTGAAGCGGGTGCAGATATTGCTGAGACAAATACCTTTTCGGGAACTTCCATCGCCATGGCAGATTACCACATGGAGGATTTGGTTTATGAATTAAATTTTGAATCAGCCAAAATAGCCAAAGAAGTTGCAGATGAATTTACGGCAAAAAATCCCGATAAACCGCGCTATGTAGCGGGATCAATGGGGCCAACCAACCGTACCTTGTCTCTTTCTCCTGATGTGAATGATCCGGGTTATCGTGCAGTAACTTTCGATGAATTAGTTGAGGCTTATACAGAGCAAATACGTGGTTTAGTGGATGGAGGGGCAGATTTATTATTGGTCGAAACCATTTTTGATACTTTAAATGCCAAGGCAGCTTTGTTTGCCATTGATCAATATTTTAAGCAACATCCTGAAAAACCATACTTGCCTGTCATGGTTTCAGGAACGATTACAGATGCTTCAGGAAGAACTTTGTCAGGCCAAACGACAGAGGCATTTTTGACATCTGTTTCGCACATGCCTTTACTTTCGGTAGGATTAAATTGCGCTTTAGGGGCTGATTTAATGCGACCTTATGTAAAAACTTTATCCGATAAATCGCCCTTTTTAGTATCTGCGCACCCCAATGCGGGATTGCCAAACGAAATGGGTGAGTATGATCAGAGCCCAGAACAAATGGGTGAAATCATTGAAGATTTTCTTCAAAATGGATTTATCAATATCATTGGTGGATGTTGTGGAACTACGCCTGCACACATCCAAGTTATTGCTGAAATTGCCGCTAAATACCCTCCACACCATTTGCCAGAAACTTCATCCAATCAAAAATTGTCTGGATTAGAGCCTTTGGAAATTACGGAATTGACCAATTTTGTCAACATTGGTGAACGTTGTAATGTGACAGGTTCAAAGAAATTCGCGCGATTAATTCGAGAAGAAAAGTTTGAAGAAGCGATTGATGTAGCTAGGGAGCAAGTAGAGGGAGGAGCTCAAATTTTGGATGTGAATTTGGATGAGGGGATGATTGATGGTGTTAAAATGATGCCTCAATTTTTGAATCTTTTGATGGCGGAGCCAGATATCACTCGTTTACCAATCATGATCGACTCATCTAAATGGGAAGTGATTGAAGCTGGTTTGAAATGTGTGCAAGGAAAATCGGTCGTGAATTCCATTTCTTTGAAAGAAGGAGAAGAAAGATTTATTGAATTGGCCAATAAAGTTAAAATGTATGGTGCTTCGGTGGTAGTTATGGCTTTTGATGAAGCTGGACAAGCCGATTCCTACCAAAGACGTATTGAGATTTGCCAAAGAGCTTATGATATTTTAGTGGATCAAGTGGGTTTTCCACCACAAGACATCATTTTTGATCCGAATATTTTGACTGTTGCGACAGGAATCGAAGAGCATAATAATTATGCAGTAGATTTTATTCGTGCTACGAAATGGATCAAAGAAAATTTGCCTCATGCCAAAGTCTCTGGTGGAGTGTCTAATATTTCCTTTTCTTTTAGAGGAAATGAGCCTGTTAGAGAAGCAATGCATACGGTTTTCTTATATCATGCCATTAAGGCGGGTATGGATATGGGTATTGTAAATGCTAGTCAATTAGGCGTTTATGATGAAATTCCTCAACCTCTTCGCGATTTGTGTGAGGATGTTTTGTTGAACAGAAATTCAGAAGCGACGGAGAAATTGGTGAATTATGCAGAAACCGTTAAATCTGCAGGGAAAGAAGTTGTGATTGATGATGCCTGGAGGAAATTACCCGTAAATAAACGCTTAGAACATGCCTTAATCAAAGGCTTGACGGAGTTCATTGATGAGGATACAGAAGAGGCTAGAAAATTAGTCGATCGTCCAATTCAGGTCATAGAAGGTCCTTTGATGGATGGAATGAATTTAGTGGGGGATTTATTTGGAGAAGGAAAAATGTTTCTTCCTCAAGTAGTAAAATCTGCCCGCGTGATGAAAAAGGCGGTTGCTTATTTATTACCTTTTATTGAAGCGGAAAAACAAGGTGGGGAGAGTTCTTCTGCTGGCAAAATTTTGTTGGCTACCGTAAAAGGGGATGTCCATGATATTGGTAAAAATATCGTCGGGGTGGTTTTAGCTTGTAATAATTATGAAGTAATTGATATTGGTGTGATGGTTTCTTGCGACAAGATTTTAGCTGCTGCGAAGGAACATCAAGTAGATATTATTGGCCTTTCTGGTCTTATCACTCCATCCTTGGATGAAATGGTTTACGTAGCCAAGGAAATGGAACGTTTAGGTTTCAAAGTTCCTCTGTTAATCGGTGGTGCGACTACCTCTAGAATTCACACGGCGGTAAAAATAGATCCACATTATTCTGGACCTGTGATTCATGTCTTGGATGCTTCACGTTCAGTACCTGTGGCTGGTCGTCTGTTACAAAGTGAATTAACTCAAAAAGAGATTTTTACGGAAATTAAAGAAGAATATGCCGCTTTGAGAATTTCTCATGCTGCACGTCAAAAAGATAAGAATTATTTGAGTATTCAAGATGCCAGAAAAAAACCAAGCGGTTTAGATTGGACAGGTTTTGAAGCGAAAGTGCCTCAATTTTTAGGAGTGAAGTATTTGAAAGAATATTCTTTGGAAGAAATTGCTAAATACATCGATTGGACTCCATTTTTCTCTACTTGGCAACTTTCAGGTAAATATCCAAAGATTTTTGACAATGAAATCATTGGAAAAGAAGCTAAAAAATTGTTTGATGATGCTCAGCAATTATTGAAGGAAATTATTGATCAAAAATTATTGACCGCCAATGCTGCCTTTGGTTTTTATCCGGCTAACTCGTTGGGTGATGATATCATTTTGCATGATTTTGTTGAGAAAATTCAAGAAACAGCTTGTGAAAAACATGGTTCTCACAAAACGGTTTCTTATGATATCCAGAAAAAAGATGAGTCATCAGATTCCAAAGAGTGGTTACATCATTTGCGTCAGCAAGGTCAAAAAGCAAGTTCATTGCCTAATCACGCGTTAAGTGATTTTATCGCTCCTTTGAATACGGGAGTTACAGATTATATTGGTGCATTTGCCGTTACCACGGGAATTGGAATTGAAGCCTTGTTGGAAAAATATGAAAAAGAACATGATGATTATAATTCCATCATGGTTAAGTCGCTTGCTGATCGATTAGCGGAAGCATTTGCGGAACTTTTGCATGAAAAAGTGAGAAAAGAATATTGGGGATATGCTTCTGATGAGCATTTGACTTGTGAAGAATTGATTTCAGAAAAATACGTTGGGATTCGTCCAGCACCAGGTTATCCTGCCTGCCCAGATCATACTGAAAAAAGGAAATTATTTGATTTATTGAAAGCGGAAGAAAATATTGGAATGTATTTGACTGAAAGTTATGCGATGCATCCTGCTTCTTCTGTTTCAGGTTTTTATTTTTCACATCCACAAAGTACCTACTTTGGTTTAGGGAAAATTGCCAAAGATCAAGTAGAGGATTATGCAAAGAGGAAAGGGATGGATTTGCAAGAAGTGGAAAGATGGTTGAGTCCGGTATTAAATTACGATGAATAGATTATGACAAAAATTACTCAATATTTAAACGAAGCCAAAGGTAAAACGCTTTTTTCCATTGAAATTATCCCTCCAATGAAGGGACAACATTTGGGTGAATTAATGTCGCATATTGAGCCATTGATGGAATTTAAACCACCTTTCATAGAAGTTACCTACCATCGTGAAGAATACATTGAAAAATTAGTTGATGGTGTCATCAAACGAATTCCTATTCGTAAGCGACCTGGTACTTTAGGAATTTGTGCGGCCATTATGCAGAAATTTCAAGTGGAAGCTGTTCCTCATGTGATTTGTGGAGGTTTTACCACGGAAGAAACAGAGGATTTTTTAATCGACTTACATTATTTAGGTATTGAAAATGCCTTGATTTTACGTGGAGATCAAGAAAAAGGGGAGGAGAGATTTATCCCGAAACCTGGTGGACATGCTTATGCCAATGAATTGGTTCAGCAAGTTGCCAATATGAACAAAGGGATTTTGTTACACGAAGAAACCGAATCATTTCCGACTAATTTTTGCATTGGAGTAGCCGCTTATCCTGAGAAACATTTTGAGGCTGTCTCGATGGAAGAAGATTTACGCTATTTAAAACAAAAAGTGGATGCAGGTGCCGATTATATCGTGACGCAGATGTTTTTTGACAATAAAAAATACTTTGATTTTGTAGATGCTTGTCGGGCAATCGGTATCAATGTTCCAATTATACCAGGAATAAAACCTTTAGCCACTGCCAAGCAATTAGATATTTTACCTTCTATTTTTCATTTAGAAATTCCTTCGGATTTATCCAAGGCTGTAAAAGCATGCGATAGCAATGCTGCGATTAAGCAAGTAGGGATAGAATGGGCCGTAGCACAAGGAAAAGAATTGATAAAAGCTGGAGTTCCCGCTTTGCATTTTTATACCATGAGTAAATCAGATAGCGTTCGAGCAATTGCCTCAGAATTGTTTTAAGAATGAATTCGTAGGAAATCGATAGGTGAAAATATGCTTAGTCGGCTATGTTTGTAATCACTTTCGTTGCGTGTGATGATTATTTCGATTTCTTCATGTATTTCAGCTGAGAAATTTTGGATAGCATCTTCGAAATCTTTGAAGGTAGATTCAAGGGCATTTTGAATGACCGATTTGTCAATCATAAGGACTTCTAAAATGGAATTCAAATCAGAAATTTTAGTTCTGGCATTTTGCTCTGATGTGTATTTTCTAAGAATATAATAGATGTTGCTAATCATTACAGGAGTCCAATAACCAGTAATTTTTCCGTTTTCGCACAAGGATAAAAGATCTATTGAGTGTTCAGAAAATGGTTTTCTGTCGATTAGCAGGTCTATAATTACATCAGAATCAATTAAAACTTTCATTTGTTTTTTTCTAAGTATTTTTCTGAAAGTATAGACTGAAGTTCTTTTTTGTAATCAAAATCTTGTCCAACTTTTATGGAACCTTGTAGCGATTTTAATCGCTTAGAGATCTTAATTTCAGGTTGGTTTTCGTTTTTATCGATTAGTAGTTTCATGTAATTTTCGAAAATTTTAGAAATACTTTTGCCCTCTTTTTGAGCATATATTTTTGCTTTTTCAACAATTTCTTCATCAATGTATAATGTTAATTTTGTTGCCATAAAATTATCTATTTTTTACAAATATACGTATAAGTTTGTTGATAATTTGTGCGTAAATTGACGTATGATGTAAGATGTATGATGTTTACCTCTTACCTTTTTTACCTCTTACCTCTTACCTCTTACTTCAACAATTCCTCCGCTTTCTTGTCTGCTTCCTCTAAAATAGCCTCGGCTTTTTTATCAGCTTCCATTTTGAGTTTGTCTGCTAATTTTTTGGCAGCGAATTGGGCAAGTGGATTTTTGGCTTCATTGACAATTCTATCCGCAGCTTGGTATGCTTCCTCTTTGAGTTTTTCGGCTGCCATTCTTGCTTCTTTTCTGATGTTTTCTGCCTGAATTTTAGCCGCTTGCTTGGCTTTGTCTATTTGTTTGTTAGCTTCTGTTTTAAGAACATCCTTCACAGCTGAACTAGCTTGATTGTTACTGTTTTCATTCCCTCCTTGACTGATTCCTAGACTTACCAATGGCTTTTGAAAGGTGCCTTTGATCATAATACTAGGTTTTAGGGATTTTGTAATAGCATCTACGTTGATGCCCAAACCTAATTTGTCTAATTCCTTGTTTATCCCGGATTTAGCACCTTCAGACATCAAATTGTTGGGGATTTCTACACCTAATTGATAATCTAAACTTTGATCTAATCCATTGGATCCGCTTACATGGATCTTCCCTACATTGCTTTTTAATTGAAAAGGTTTCACTTTTAATCGACCATTGGATATTTGATAATTGATTTTTGTGGGCTGTAATACCAGATTTTTTAATGCTTGGAATTTGACCAATTCGGCTGTTTTGTTCAATACTTCTGAACCGTTCAAACTCACATTGACTAATTCCAATTCACCAATGCTTTGAATGGTATTCAAATTGGGCGACATATCTTCGTTTAAATTACTAATCAAGCTAAAATTTAAATTTATTTTTCCAGTAGCTGCAGAAGCGATAGGAAGCAATTTTTTGAAGGTTGAAAAATTTACAAATGCTTTAGGAATATCTAATTGTTGAATTTCAAAATTGATATTTGTCAACGGGTTTTTGTCGTATAAATTGCTGTAAAATCCATTGGCTATAAATGGCGATCCTAATAAATAGAAAGAAAATTCATCGAAATCAATTTTTTCAGGACTTAACTTCAAAAAACCTTTGGCAGATGTGATGTCAAAATTTTGATATTTGACACTTGCAATAGTTGATTTAATTGAGAAATCAATGTTTTTAGGCAAGCTCAATGCTTTTTGGGTTTTTACTGCTGTTGCTTTCGACGATTCATCTTTGGGCATGAGCTGCATTAACTCATCTACATTCAAGTGCTTGGAATTTACGGTTAAATTTCCTCTTAAATTTTCGCCTTTTAGGAAATACAATAAGTAATTTTCTAGGTAACCTTTAGCTTCCACATCGCTTTGTCCAATCCTAGCTGTAAAGGCTTGTAATTCTAAGTTTTTTGAATTGAAATGTAATTGGGCTTTGGGGATTTGCATGGCAAATGTTGGTTCCAATGCGTTAAAATGGAATGCTTTCAGTTGAATGTCGCCTTTGGCCATTCCTTGCCCATTTTTGAATTGACTTATTTTTCCATTTAAGGCAAAATTGGCTGCAATTTGTCCTTTTAATTTTTTGTTTTCTAAAGGGAATATTTTTTCTATTTCTTCCAAATTTACATTTCCAGACACATTGCTTTGGATGAATGGATCTGTCACAGGATTTTTTACCAAAAGATTCGCATGAATAGGAGAGTTGTTGATAGATAAATCGAATTTTTTCAGTTGAATTTCCGTATGATCGGGTTTTCCATCTGGATTATTTACTTGGAAATCAACTTGTACATTTTTCACACCTATATTTTTGGAATTGTATTGAAAGGAACCATTGTTTACTTTTATTCCAAGTCCGAAACCTGGATTTTCTTTTCCATTCATTTTGCCTTTCAAATGAGCCTGCAAAGCACCTTCTCCTTGTGCATTTAGCTCATTGAACGAGTTGGAATACATGCTTGGAATGAGCGATAAAAATTCCTTGAAGGGGCTTTTTTGGACGTTCAATTGTACATTCATGTCAATACTTGTATCTGGCATGGCTACCCAAGCATCCACTGAAATAGGTAATTCATTCAATAATAAGGTGTTTTTGCTAAAACTGAATTTCATTTTTTTGAAATCCATCTCTATCGGTGCGCTTAAGCTCGTCTTGATATTTGAAAGGTAGGTTTTACCCAAAAATTTCACTGTTAATTGTTCTATTTTGGTTTCTGTCGACAAAGTGAAAATATCCTGACTGAAATCTCCTTTTCCTTCGTGGTTTAAATTAGCTAATCGACTAGAAAATCCACGCAATTGGTCATCATAGAAAATGTTAGAATGACTGATTTGGTAGGAATTGATCTGTAAATCAATGGCTTGGCCCTCTGCTTGTGTAGGACTCTTTGTAGAATCTTTTTTCACAATATCCCAATTCATTTTACCTTGCGGGTTTACGATTAAATTGAAATTGGCTTCCTCTAATTGAATTGATTGTAGCGTAATTTTTTTGCTAATAAAATACGAAAACAGTGGAATTTCGACTTTAACTTCTTTGATGCTAGCTAAGGTGTCTTTTTGGAATTCATTTTGACCGATGATTTGAATTTTTTCTAATCCCAATGTTAATTGGGGGAAATTCGTCAATAGGCTCAAAGACGTATCTTGCCAATCGATCTTCGCATTTACTTTTTCATTCACCAAGGATTTTATTTTGCTTGAAATTTCATCTTTGTACATCCATGAAATACTGAAAGATGCAATGATGACAAATGCCAAAAGGCTAAATAAACTAATGATGATTTTTTTGAACATATTGTTTGAAAAATTTTAGTCTTCGAGCTTAACATGTTTCCAGTTTTCTCCAGACCTGATTCTGTTTAGTTGAGTATGCGTAATTCCAAATTGTTTGGCAATCATTTTAAAGCGATTTTTTTCTGACAAAAGCAGCTTTTTAATCATGATCACCTTACTCTCTGTCAATTTGTAATTTTTTGTTCTTTTAGGAACTACCTTATTAATGACAGATGGGTTGTTTTTATTGTGTGAAGTTACTTCTGCTCTAGATCCCCAACGCAAATTGTTAAAATTATTGTTGAGTTTATCATGGTCTAGGTGTAAAACAAAGGCATCCTCCTCTTTTATTTTTACGACAAAATATTCAGCCACTAATTTGTGTACATATCTATTTATCGACTTTTGTTTATGCTTTATATTGAGTGAAAAATAACCTTGAATTTTTGATCCTGTGATTAATTTTCCTTCTTGAGAATTTTGAAAACTTTTGATTCGTCCGTAATTAGATATTTCATAATGGATTTCATTTTCAAATTCAGGGAATTCAATTTTTTTCCAAACTTCATTCCAGAAGTTTTTAATAGTTGGCGAGTTGGTGTTCATAGTGGTAAAATGATTACTAAGAATCATTCCATTTTTAATTATTGAGTAGAAAATACCTTCAAATTTACTAAAATTCAGTTAATTTCAGGACTTAAATAGGAATTATTATGAGAGTTTTGGTCTATGGTGCTTCCACCAATCCTGAACGTTATGCGTTTATCGCAACGAATTTACTTCAATCGAAAGGACATGAAGTGGTTCTTGTCGGGCATCGTAAAGGGCAAGTCAACGGTGTTGATATTCAAACAGAAATGGTCGAGCAGGTTGATATAGATACAGTAACCTTGTATGTTGGTCCTAAAAATCAAGTAGGATTGTTGGATTATATTTTATCTATAAAACCTCGAAGAGTGATTTTTAATCCAGGAACGGAAAATGAGCAACTCGAAAATGAATTGATACAAGCAGGGATTCAAGTAGAAGAGGCCTGTACGTTAGTTTTATTACATACAGGCCAATTTTAAGGATTATTGTTGAATTAAAGTAAATTCAAATTCTTCCATAATTAAGTTCGCTAATAATTTCTTACAAGCATTTGTTACAATTTCATTGGCTTCCGCTTCGCTCGCTGCCTCTAATTGCAATTGGATATGCTTTCCAATTCGAACATCTGCTACTTGGTGGATGTCTAAGTTTTGTAAGCCAATACGAACTGCTTTTCCTTGCGGATCAAGAATTTCTTTTTGTGGCATTACATTGATTTCAGCTATAAACTTCATTTTGTATTTATATTAAGTAAAGAAATTATTCCAGATAATAAGATATAAGAAACTACTAAGATTGGTAAAGCTGCAAATTTAAGCAATATCAACAAGCCTACACAATAAAGTAGAAAAATGTATTTGATTTGATTTGTTTTCCAATCCCACGTTTTAAATTTAAATGCCATTAAGGGTAATTCAGAAACAAGTAAATAGCTCATTATTACCGCATAAATCAATAATCCTTTGAATTGCAATATCCAATCTTTGTATTCAGGTTGAAACACAATGATCAGAGGCAAGGAGGCAATTAGGAGTCCATTGGCTGGCGTAGGTACTCCAATAAATTGATCGGTTTGTCTTGTGTCCACATTGAATTTTGCCAAACGATAGGCAGAAGCTAGAGCAAGCAGAAACACCATAAATGGTTTGTAAAAGCCAAAAAGTCCGATGGTACATTGAGTTCCACAACTTGATTCTACTAAATTAAATAGGATGAAAGCGGGTAAAACACCAAAAGAAACCATATCTGCCAAAGAATCTAATTCTTTTCCAATATCTGAATAAGCATGCAAAAGTCTGGCTAAAAATCCGTCTAGGAAGTCGCAAACCAATGAAATAAAAATGGTATAGGAGGCCCACAAAACATTTCCTTGCATGACAAAATACAATCCCAAGCAACCTGCTAACAAATTACCAAGGGTTAATAAATTGGGAATTTCTTTTTTTAAGCTCATTTATGGCAGGTGTCTACCTGTCCGAATACGGAGATCGCAGTCGATTGGCTTCGATCACACGTTTTGTGAATGACATCATGCTGTCGGCACCCTCTATCGTGATTGGTTTGTTTGTTTACGCCATGGTCGTGGTG
>JBJTNH010000078.1:0-22033 GCA_046073945.1 Aquirufa sp.
GGGTGGAGAATTGGCAAAAATCATTTGAAAAAGCAGGATTTAAAAATGCCATTATTTGCAAAGATCCGCCAAGTAAGGAAGAAGATCCCGATTTTTCTCCTGACGACATACGCTATTCCGTTATTCGTTATGTTGCAAGCACGACACGAAACGCAATGGGTCCGAGTGTAAGTGATCCTCGAACAGGAGAGATCATTGAAAGTGATATTATTTGGTACCATAATCATTTGAGATCCTATCGAAATCGATATTTATTGGAAACAGGTGCAGCCAATGAGAAGGCAAGAACATTGGATACGAAAGAAGAGGATATTGGTGAAATGATGGAAATGGTTATTGCGCATGAAGTGGGCCATGCTTTGGGTTTTCCACATAATATGGGAGCAAGTAGTTCCTATGAAGTGGAAGATTATCGAAAAGCAGATTTTACCAATGAATTTGGTATTTCATCTACCATCATGGATTATGCTCGATTCAATTATATCGCACAGCCAGGAGATAAAGGAGTTCGATTTATCAGAAAAATGGGTCCTTATGATGATTATGCGGTTAATTGGGGGTATAGAATTATTCCGGAGGCTACTACTCCTGAGTCGGAAGTACCCATTTTAGACAAATGGATTGAAGAAAAAGCCAAAGACAAAAGATTTAGATTTGGTAGTCAAGCTAATACTTTTGATCCAAGTTCACAGACAGAGGATATTGGTAATGACCCAGTTCGCGCAAGTACTTATGCATTGAAAAATTTGAAATTTGTGGCAAAGAATTTACATGTTTGGACAAGCACAAAAACCAATAATTATGATGACTTGGCAGAATTGCATGAGGAATTATTGAGTTGTTGGAATCGATATGTCAACCATGTTGCAACTAACGTAGGTGGATATACGGAAAATCTAAGAAAGCCGAATCAAGGACTTAATTCTTATTTTTTAGTTCCAAAGCAAACCCAACAAACTTCTATGCGGTGGATATTGGATAATGCCTTTTCTGATACTCAATGGCTGTTAAATAAAGAGTTGATTAAAAATAGTCAATTCACTGGGTCCATAGAGCGTATTAGAACATTACAAGTGGCGGTGTTGAATCGTTTAATCAGTTTTGAAGTGTTCAGTCGTTTGTCTAATGGGGTAAATTTAGAAACAGACTACTACAAACCAATCGATTTATTTACTGATTTGCGAGCAGGAATTTGGAAGGAGCTAAATGCAGGAAGTAAAATCGATATTTACAGACGCAATTTACAGAAAGCATATATAGACAGATTGAAATACATTTTGACGGAACAAATGCCTATTTCGGCAACAAATAAAGATTATTTTTCTGTCAATCAATCTGATATTCGTTCCATCGCAAAAGCAGAATTGAAAAATTTGTTATCTAGTTTGAAAGCGAATAAAACAACCAATTTGGATTTAGAAACTCGTTATCATTTGGATGATTGCATGGATCGGATTCAAACGATACTATTTCCAAAATAAGATTTCATAAATGTAGAGCCTTTGTGGAATCTCCGTGATCTTGGTGTTAAATTTAACACCAAGTCACAAAGGTTTTACAAAGTTACTCAACCATCATCATTCTACATGGACCAATGTTTATAATAAAGTTCATGTGAAATTGACCACGCACGATGCAGGGAATATGGTCACTGAAAAAGATTGGTAAATAGCACGATTTTTGGATCAGATTTATCTAGAACAAAAATAGGTGGCTTCGAGAACCTCAGCCACCTATTTTTACTTCTTACAACCTCTGGCTTCGACTTCGCTCAGCCATCGGTTTTCTCTCTTAACTTTTCTCTCTTCTCTCTTCTCTCTTCAATTACCAAATCTTAATTCGATCCTCTGGCTTTTTGTATAGCTTATTGCCTGGTTTCACTTTGAATGCTTTGTACCATGCATCCATGTTGACAGGTGCACCGATGGTTCTAAATTCAGCAGGAGAGTGAGGGTCTGTTTGAACTAATTGTGCCGCTGTTTCAGGCAATGAACTACCTCTCCATACTTGCGCCCAAGCTAAAAAGAAGCGTTGGTCTGGAGAGAATCCATCTATTTTCTTTTTGGATTTTCCTTGCTCTGTCATTTTGAATGCTTCATAAGCCATGTTCAATCCACCCAAATCGCCAATGTTTTCTCCCATGGTCAATTTGCCATTCACGTGTAAGGTATCTAAAATGGTATAGGCATCAAATTGAGCTCCTAATAAGGCTGTTTTAGCTTTAAATTTGGCTAAATCTTCGGGAGTCCACCAATTTCTCAACGTACCATCTTTGTCGTATTGACTACCTGAATCATCGAAACCATGCGACATTTCGTGACCAATTACTGCTCCAATTCCACCGTAGTTTAAGGCGTCATCTGCTTCAGCTGCAAAGAATGGGAATTGCAAAATCCCTGCTGGGAAGACAATTTCATTCATTACAGGACTGTAATAGGCATTTACCGTAGGTGGAGTCATTCCCCATCTACTACGATCAACTGGCTTACCTAATTGGCTGATATTTTCTTTGAAACCCCAAATGCTGGCACTTCTTAGGTTGTTGAAAAAAGTCTTGTCGTTTATTTCCAATCCATCATAGTTTTTCCATTTATCTGGATAACCAATTTTAGGAGTAAAGGCATGTAATTTGGCCAATGCTTTTTCTTTGGTAGCTGGACTCATCCAATCCAAGTTCTTGATTCTGATTTCAAAAGCCTTTCTCAAATTTTCCACTAATTCGACCATTCTAGCTTTTGCTTCTGGTTTGAAATATTCCTTTACATATAATTGACCAAGCAGTTCCCCAATGGTTCCATCGGTTAAACTGGACATTCTTTGCCATCTCGGTGTTTGAACTTTTTGCCCCGATAAAACTTGAGAAAAAGCAAAATTGGCTTTCACAAAAGGACTACTTAAATTACCTGCCGAATTTTTCAATAAATTCCATGTCAAATAGGTTTTCCAATTTTCCAATGATTCTGTTGCTAACAATTTGTTCGCCGCCACAAAAAACTTAGGAGCAGAAACTAAGATAGAATCTTGTTGAGGAATACCATATGTTTTGAATTGGTTATTCCAATCAATTTCAGGTGTGCTTTTTTGGAAATCGATAAATGATAATTTGTTATATGTTTTGTATGGATCTCTCATTTCCACCCTCGACATTTGCGCATCAGCTAATTGCTTTTCTAATTGGAAAATCGTTTCCGCATTTTTCTTTGCTAATTCTTCTGATGTTCCGATAAGTGTGAATAGAGATACGATGTATTTTTTGTATGCTTCTTGAATTTTCAAACTTCTCGCATCCGATTTTAAATAATAATCTCTATCAGGTAAACTAGTTCCACCTTGACTCAACTGAGGAACCATTTTTTCAATGTTCTTTCTGTCTTGTCCTACATAAAAACCATATAGGGGAGAGCCAATTCCCGAAGTTCTGAAATTAGCCATTTCATTCACAATTCCTGTTTTACTAGAAATCGCTTCAATTCTATTTAGGTCTTCTTTGATTGGACTATAGCCTAATTTCTCAATGGTTAAACTATCCATCGCAGCTGCATAAAAATCTGCAACGCGCTTCTCAATAGACCCAGGTGCAGCCTTCGATTGATTTTTTAGCGAGTTTTCTAAGATATTTTTTACTGCATTGATGTTGAAATCTCTCAATTGATTGAAACTTCCCCATCTTGTTTCTTTAGCTGGAATGGGATTGTTTTTCACCCAAATTCCATTTGAATATTCTGCAAAATCATCTCCTGGTTTTACATTTAAATTCATATTTGCCTTATCAATGAATTTAAATGGCTTATCCTGGGCAAAATTAATTTGACTAATTGTCAATAATCCGGCTGCAACGAGCCATTGGTAGTTTTTTTTCATATTTTTTGTTTGTTGATTTTAATTTTGGAAGAAAGAAAACTCGGTGGCTTCGTGAACCTCAGCCACCTCTTTTCTCTTAACTCTTACCTTTCACCTTTTATCTCTTACTTTTTACCTCTTACCTCTTACCTCTTACCTCACAAAGTAACCATCTTCCCCGTTCTAACCGATTCATCACATGCAAATGCAATACGTAAACTATTAACTGCATCTTCCACGTGGTCTGTTAAATCGGTATTTTCGGTGATAGCTTTCAAGAAAAATGCTTGCTCTCTATCGCATAAGCCTTGATGATCGGGTTCATCGGTTAAATTGACCCATTCATCGGGTTTTGTGAATTCATTTTGTTCATCAATATCTGAATAATGGACACGCAAGGATTCCGTTTTGGTATGCGATTCTACATCATCTGATTTGCCTTCTCCACCTGCGTCTTTGGCTACAATGGATACGGATCCTTTGGGTCCGAATACATCTTTGACGAAATAGGCAGTTTGAGAAATCATTGGGCCCCATCCAGCTTCATACCAACCCACAGAACCATCCTCAAAATAAATTTGTAATTGCCCATAATTATAATTTCCATCTGGTATATCATTCGTCATTCGGGCTCCGATCGCCGAAACTCGAAGTGGTTTGGAGCGAGTCATTTGACACATTACATCAATGTAATGAACTCCACAATCAACGATTGGACTCAAACTTTTCATTAAATTTCTATGAACATCCCACATATACCCATGGCTTTGTTGATTCAAATTCATTCGCATAACCAGAGGTTTTCCCATGTTTTTAGCTATTTCAATGAATTTAATCCACGAGGGATGATGGCGTAGAATATAACCTACAACTAATTTTTTCCCAGATTGTTTAACGGCCTCCGCTACACGGACAGCTCCCTCCAATGAATCTGCTATGGGCTTTTCTAAAAAAACATGGCAGCCTGCTTTCAAGGCAGCGATGGAGTAGTCTTCGTGTGTATCTGGGTAAGTTGAAATACAAACGGCATCAGGTTTTGAATCTGCCAATGCTTGATAATAATCTGAATATAAGGTATTTCCTCCTCCCAAGGCTTTGTCAAGTGTTTCTTTGCTTGATCCAGGTGAAACTAAGCCACAGATCTCAAATCCGGGTGAATTTTGATATGATTTAGCATGTGAAGCACCCATATTTCCACAGCCAACTACTAAGACACGTATATTTTTCATAGTTTAATTTTAAAGCCTTGAATTTACTATAAAATGATTAGAATTGGGAAAATAATTTTATTGTATCAAAAAAATACATTAATTTTATTTAAATCTTAAATTATTTTAATATGAACTCTAGAAGAAAATTTCTTCAACAATCAGGTGCATTTTTGGCAGCTAGTATCTTGGCTCCACGTTTAGTTCATGCACAATCTATGGCTTCACGCCCTGTCGGATTACAATTATTTACCTTATTTGGTCAAATTGAAAAGGATGTCAAAGGCTCTTTACAAAAAGTGGCTAATGCAGGGTATAAGGAAATTGAATCTGCATTTAGTATGCTACCAGGTTTTTATGGAATGACAGCCAAAGAATTTAGTTCATATTTGACATCGATAGGAATGACATGGACCTCACATCATGCGATGGGTGCACCATTTAAGCCAAGACCCGGTTTTGATTCGTCTAAAATGCCTAAAATGCTTTCTTTGAAATTTGATACCAATGAAATTATTGATTCATTAGCAGGATCAGGCGTACAATATTTGGTTTGTGCCAATATCCCAATTGATAGTAAACAGGAAATTGAAGAAGCTGTAAGCATTTTAAATAAATCGGGTGAAGCAGCTAAAAAGGCAGGTTTAACTTTTTGTTATCACAACCATGATGCTGAATTCAAAACGGTAGAAGGTCTTCGCCCTTTTGATGTATTCGCTAAAGAAGTTCCAGCTGATTTAATGAAATTTGAATTAGATTTAGGTTGGGTGTCGAAAGCAGGTATTGATCCAGTTGATTTGTTCAAACAACATCCTGGACGTTTCCCATTATGTCACGTAAAAGATTTCAACAAAGATTTCTCTGAAATATTACCCGTAGGAAATGGCATCATCGATTATGCTAAAATATTCCAGTCAGCTTCTATCGGCGGATTACAACACTTTTTCGTAGAGCATGATATGGCTAAAAATCCGTATGAAAGTATCGCAACTAGTATGGCTAGTTTGAGGAAGGTACTTTAATAGGTAAAAGGTAAGAGGTAATAGGTAAAAGAGAAAAGAGAAACCTTACCTCTTTAACCTCTTACCTCTTACCTATTACCTAAACAAATCATTTCCTTTTCCAATAATTAGCCAAAGCAGAGCCATTGATATTCATTAATGGGCCAAAAATGGCAGGGGCAAGGCCGAGTGTAGAAACCTTGCCCATGGCCATGGCTAATCCAGAGGCTAAGCCAGAATTTTGTAAGCCAACTTCAATCGCAATAGTTCGACAGTCTTTTTCTGGAAGACCAGTTAATTTACCGCCCCAGTAACCTAAGATGAATCCCATGACATTGTGGATTAAACAAGCTAAAACCAACATGGGCCCAACTGTCAATAATGCATTTCTTCCGTTTGCCGTTATAATAATGATGATAATGGCGATGCTCCACATAGAGATTGTCGTTAGGTTGTTTTGTAACCAAGTCCATTTTTCTCCAATTATTTTCTTGTAAAGTACCCCAAAGAAAATAGGTATTAAAATCAATTTGCTGATTTCCCAGACCATATTCCAGAAGTCTATTTCAATCAGTTGTCCTGCTAATTTTTCCATTAAAAATGGCGTTAATATTGGGGCAATCAATGTGGCAACAGCAGTAAGTGTCAAGGAAAGTGCCACATTAGCTTTTGCGATATAAGACATGACATTGGATGCTAATCCACAGGGCATACAACCGACCATAATGATTCCTGCGGCAATTTCAGGAGGAAAAGAAATCATTTTGGTGATCCCAAATCCTACTAAGGGCATGATTAAAAAATGAAAGAATACGCCTAGAAATACTGCTTTGGGCGACTTTAAAATTTCTTGAAAATCTTCCATTCCCATGGTGGACCCCATGCCAAACATGATGATTTGTAACAATGGAATGATGAGTATTTTAAACTGAATATTGCCAATACCTATGAAAGGCTGTGGATAAATTAGTGCTATTCCTACCACAATGATTATCCAAAAGGAAAATGAAATTCGATTTAAAATACTCACCATTTTTAATTTTATTTTCTCAAAGAATTAATCCAACCCGCAATTTTTAATACATCGCCTTTGGGTACATGACTCATGGGTGCCATAGGTGTGCTAAAATCTGGCCAATTAGATGGTTTTGGAGTTGCTACTAAGGCAGCTATTTGTGCATTGCTATATTTTCTTTTTGCAATTTCTGTGTACGCAGGTCCGACCGCTCTTTCATCAACTTTATGACAAGCTAAACAAGCGTGTTTTTTCAGCAAAACCATCGCTTCTTCTGTTGAAATAATTCCAGCTTTAGCTTTTAATTTTTCACCTTCCACATTGGGAGCCGCTTCCTTCTTTTGATTGTCTGGCGTATTTACTTTTGAACCTTTATCTTCTTGTAATTTACCTTGGTTGATTTTTTGATTCGTCAAAGGAAAAGTAGCTTTTGCGCCTGCTGGAATATTGTTCAAGGTGTAATAAGCTGTATTATGCAATAATTCATTCCCCTCAATGGCTGATTTTACATTGGGAATAATGGTGTGTACATAGCCTAAACGAAGATTATCTACAACAAGACGAACTCTTAAGCCATCTTCTGATAATTGCACACCTCTAACCAAATTGAATTTTCTATCAACCATCGGACTACCATATACGGGATGATATTTGTAGGTGTAACTTGAAACTTCATAATTGGCAACATTCTCTGCCGTTTTTTTACTTACGGGACTGGTAAATTCTATCTCGAAGCCGTCTGGCATAACTCTTACAGCTTTCATTTCAAAAGGCATTTTGCCAGTAAAAACCAGTCGCTCTAAACCGAAGGCTTCTTTTCCAACTGATCCCCAACCACGATTGGTGCCTCCTACATACATACCATTTTCACCACCTGCCCAAGCCATTCTTAGGACACCAGATCTAAATCCTGATTTGAAATCAAAAGAAGCGCCTTGGTATTGACCATTCACTTTTTCTAAAAACACACGCGCAATTTTCGACATACCTTGGTCTCCAACAAAAATTTGCCCCGAAAATGGACCAAAATTTCCATTAGATTCATCACTAATGATTTCAGACGTTGAAATACCTAAAACTCCATGTGGCAACCAAACTGCAGGAGATTTTATTTGCTTGTCTGGATAAATGTTTTTCGACATCTCATAAATCGTAGTATATTTTTCGTTTTCGATATTTTCTGGTTTGACAAATGGATTGTCTCTTGGATCTACTTTTGCAAATACCAATTCCTTTCTCATTTTAACAGGAGATTCCGGTCTGTCTGCCCATTTTAATGAAGCGGGATGTCCCAAAAAATCGCCTTTTTCAACATGTGAAATAAAACCAGATCCTTGCCAATCTCCTTGATTATCACCATAAAAGAAGTCGCCATTTAACATTCCGATTCCGCAGGGTGAGCGCATACCAGCTGCAAAAGGCTCCATTTTACCATCTTCTGATATTTTCATCGTCCAACCTCTCCAAGGTGCAAGTGATTTTCCTGCCCACCAATCAGAAGCGCCAAATCCAACATTACCTGTTACATAAAAAGATCCATCAGGGCCCACTTTGGGTCCAAATGAATATTCATGGTAATGTCCAGAAATGGGTAATGAATAAACTGTTTCATATTTATCCGCTTTCCCGTCTCCATTCGCATCGACTAAGCGGGTTAATTCTCCTCTTTGGGCACAATATAAATGACCATTTTTAAAGGCTAATCCCAAAATTTCATGTAATCCACTGGCGAACTTTTTGAAATTTGGGTGATTAGAAGTTGGATTTTCAATGATATATACATCACCTCTTCGAGTAGAAGCGGCTAAATCACCATTGGGTAAAGTAACCATTCCACCTACTTCCAAAACAATCCCTTCAGGAACGGGTAATTTGATGATTTTATAATAATCGTTTTCTGTTGCGGCCTTTTGTGCCAAGGTTTGGCTCAAAGTAAAGGCTGTTATTATTAACGTTTTTGCAATATTTTGTATGTTCAATTTCATTTTGATGTCTTTCTAAATGGATTACCAAAGTATTTCATAGGTGATTTTTGCACTAGCTGGAGTACTCAAAACTTTCATGGAGCCTGATCCAGAGATGCTTGCATTCGTCGCTTTGATGAAATATTTTTTGCCATCCAAAGCATATAAATCATTGCCTAAAGAAATTATTTCTTCTCCTATGGCTAATCGAATTACTTGATTGTTGTTAAAATTGCTGATTGAAAGTGTTCTTTCTAGGATTTTATTTTCCTTTACTCGAATTTGATCATCCACTTTTGCACCCTGCATTTGATAATGAAAAGTAGGTAAGTCGTTTTCGTCAACTTCATAACCCAACGTTTTGAAGTTGTCTTTTTCTGGAATCGATTCTTCTATTTGATCTTTGTTTTCTGTTCCAATGAATGTAGCCGCATCATTTAATGTTAAAATGGCACCTCTAGCTTTCGAAGAACCGTCTCCACGATCATCCCACATGGGTGAAGTATCTAAAAATTCTCCTTTCCAAATTTGAACAATACTTCCATTTTCTAGATTATAGGTATAATGTAAATTACTTGGACTACCTACATTGACACCATGTACAATTCGTTTAATTTTTTTACCATTTTTTATTAAATCAGTAAAAGATCTAAAAACCGTGTTGGTTTTTGCATCCAATAAAATTGGGTCAGAGGCATTGGCTCCCAATAAAGAAGAAATAGAATGATAGGCTTTTGATCTAAATTCTGGTCCTTGAATCCACATACCTAATGCGGGTCTCAACCAACCATCTGTTTTGTAAGAAATGATTTCAACAGGAACATTTCCAGCAGGTAAGTCGATTTCAATCGTTCTTTTGTTGCTATTATCTCTCCATTGATTACTCAGTACTTCTTTTCCATTGATATTGACAATGGAATTCCCAGCAACAATGAATTCAAATTGGTGTTTTCCTGCAACGGGAACCTCTAAAGTTGTTTTGAATATTTCTGCTAAATTATTTTCTTGTGGACTTACCTCCCAAGTTAATTTGTCTATTTTACCGGATGCATTGGCTTTCTTACCAATGAAATCTTTGGCGTTTTTAAATTCACCTAAATAAACTTGATAGTCTACCGCAGACATTTTTACTTCTTTACCTGTAAAACCTTTAATATTCAAGTTTTTGAAAGCTACTGCTCCGTGGTCTCCTTGAATCATAAATGGCCCAAGAGCAGCTTCTGTTTCTGAAATGGGGCCACCTGTCGGGCCAGTTAGTTCCACATTTTCTTGAATAACAGCACCATTTAATTTGATCAATAATACTTTTGCATTGCTGATTTTTTGTCCTTTTGCATCAAATTTGGGTGCTTGGAAAGAAATTTCCATGTGTTGCCAAAGCCCAGGTGCCAAACAAGCATTAATTCTAGGAGCATGGCCTTCGTATAAATATTCTTGAGGAATGAATTTTCGTCTTTTGTAAATTCCACCGCAATCTCCGGTTCCTGGGTTTAGTACTCCCCAGCTATCTAAAAGTTGCACTTCATATCGGCCTTGTAAATAAAATCCCGAATTAGAATGTTTGGCCATCATAAAATCGAATGAAACATCTACGTCTCCGAATTCTTGTGTTGATATTAAATTGGCTCTATTTTCTTTGTTGGGCAAATTCACTAAAACACCAGTTCCAGGGCTCATAGACATAGCTTCCGAAATTGTTAAATCGGCATTTACATCTCCTGCAATTTGCCAATTGGTTTTATTATTGACCTTCCAAAAACTCAAATCATTGAGTGAAATGTTTTGTTGAGCGTGTAGGAAAAATGGGCTACAGAAAAATAGCATAAAGCCCAGTTTTGGGATGTTAATTTTTTGAAACATTCTGTTTTGGATTTTTTTAATAAAAAATTGTATAAGCGATTGCAAAGATAGAAAAGAGTTTGATTATCTAATTATTTCTTTGTCCTGAAAATGGTTATACATCGATAGCAGAAAGAAATGAGTTGAGGGGAATGTTTTCTTAATGCCTTAATGTTTAAAAAATATCAGGATATGATAGAATCAAACGGATGCGAGCATTGAGTGTAATAATTATTGATGCGAATTAAGAGATAAAACCTAAAATTTTGAATCCTTTTCAAAGATTGTGACTAAATCAAATTTAATTGTCTTATTGCTTGCCGACAATGCAATTTTCTGGCTAATTCATTTTCTATGGTATTTCTTTTTTTGAAAAAAAAGAAACAAAAAAACTTATTTGTCGCAAGTTAATCCAAGACGAATGAAAATGATGTATGATGTAAGATGTATGACGTAAGAGAGAAGAAAAGATGATTTCAGATTCTACATTCTACATTCTACATTCTCAATTCCTCTTACCTTTTACCTCTTACATTATACATCTATACCGCTACGTTCAAATCTTTCGTTGGGATTAACCGAAAGCCTATTGATGAGTTTGAAAAAAGAAGAAATAGCGTTGGCTAAGCACGTTTGCTGAGCCTGTCGAATTTCCAGCCACACAATTATTGAACATGATTCGAATATTTGAGGGAATTAAAAATATTTGAATGAATCAACTAGCTGATTTCCATAATTAATTTTATCAAACAACTGAACTTTTAAACGCGTAAATTGCTGGGGGAAGGGGGCCCCATACCCCCTAAGAAATGTAAATTGGATTAGCAATCCAAAAACTTATATTCTTAATCAGTTACTTGGATTTCTTAATATTTCAAAAGATTATTTGTTTTCCTTCAAGAATTGTTGTCTAGAAATATTTTCCTTGGGTAAGAATTCGTAGGCTTTTTTGTAATCCTTTCGTTTTAGATCGCCATTTTTTATCGATTTGAGGAAACTCATCCAAGCAAATGGATTTGTTAATGCCAAAGTTGGCGAGTTAATAAATGATCGATTGGCGATGGAATAGGTCATTTGATCGGAAAAATTCCTGAAATTAGATGCCGCTCCCAATCCCGCTTGTAAAGCAAATACGTTTAGTTTGGATTGCTCTAAATTTCGATCTAAAATACTTCGTTGCTTCTCATCGGATAAACGCATATCCAGAAAAGCCTTTTTAAATTCTTCTTCCGATGAATGCCTGTAAACCTTTACTTCCGAAAGCATCTTGGAATCTTCATCCATCAATATAATTGCTCGATGCGTTAGTTCAGTATCTTTGGGTATGATATAATATTTTTTCTTGTAACCGATGTAGGAAAAAACAATGCTGTCTCCAGGGAAAACATACATTTCAATGATGCCAAAATTATCACTTAAAGATCCACTTCCTGCTTTGGGATTAAAAGCATAGGCGAGTGGTAAATATTCAGAGTTTTGTGATGAAATTACGCGTGCGGTAAAAAGCACTGTTTTATCTTGTCCTTGACCAAACATGTGGAATGAGCTTACAAAAAGCATTAAGAAAAACAGGTATTTACAGCTACTCCAAATTTTCATAAATCGAATTTCGCTTTTTAAACGAATATTAACCAACTCTATTAGTTAAACGATGTTAAATTAAAATAATTTTAAAAAAGTAATGATAAATGGGATGGATAATAACAAGCCATCAAAGCGATCTAAAAACCCACCATGACCTGGAATGGTATTCGCAGAGTCTTTGATATTGATACTTCGTTTAAATAAAGATTCTACTAAATCGCCATAAGTACCCGCTACTACAATAATGATTCCAATGCTAAACCATTGCCATGCAGCATAATTCGTAAAATAGTTGGATATAAAGTAGGCAACGATTAAAGCAGTTACCATTCCACCAATACTACCTTCCCATGATTTTTTCGGAGATACTCTCTCGAATAACTTTGTTTTTCCAAATTTAGTACCTGCAAAATAAGCCCCTGAATCGCTGGCCCATAATAAAAACAAACATCCCATGATCAATTGAGGATCATACGTTTCATTTTTGATGAATGCCAAAACGGTTAAAAGTGCAAAGGGTAAGGCCACGTATATAATTCCCAAGAAGGTATAAGCAATGTTTTGGAAAGGTTTTTCATCTTTAGATTTATATAATTTGATGAAAAATATGATGGCTAATAAAGGAGAAAGTATGTAATAATTTTGATAACCAATCATTCCTTTTTCAATGAAAAAAGTCAATAAGTGTAATACAATTCCACAAAATGTTCCATAAAAAGTCAAGGGCAGATTTCCATCAAAACTGCCTACTAGTTTGTAAAATTCCAATTGAGCTGCTGCACCAATTAAAAGAAATAATCCTAAAAAAGTATAGTCGCTGAAATGAATACAAAACAACAGGAAAGGTACAGCAATGATGGCTGCAATGACTCTTTGCTGTAAATTGGAAAGGTTTCGAATGCCCATTAAGATTTGGTATTATCTGATATACTTGTTAAATATTCTTTGGCTGCCTCAGCCTGAGATTGATGAACATATAGTTCCCAATTTCCTAATTCATAGCCACTTACTTTTTTATTGATCACAATTGCCTGAATTTGGCAATTTTCCAATAAGGCAGACTTTTGAATTTCTAAATCAATGCCATTTGTAGATACACCTAATAATTCCCAATCTTTCATCTTTTAACTCGTTTTATATTTGTGTAATCGGTAAAGGTAGAAAGATACGAAAATTAGTGAAACAGCAGCTGACCAAATGGGCATATATTGAATACTTTGTTCTGGATCTACGTTGATTTTTTTCAATTGGTATAAATAACTCATGGTCAAACTAAATCCATTATTGAAAAAATGAGCAACAATTGGAATCCAAATATTTCGATACCAAACATATAAATAACCAAAAAATGCACCTAAGAGTAACCTTGGGAAAAATCCATAAAATTGGAAATGGATGAAGCTAAAAATAGCAGCACTTAACCAGATGGCTACATGTTTGTTGCTTAAATATTTTTCAAAAAGATTTTGTAATATCCCTCTAAAAAATAATTCTTCACCCAATCCTGCCATTGCACCAATAACAATTAATCCAGTAATATAATCCAAAGGTGTTTCAAAATGAATTAGAAATCGTGTTAATTTTTCGGCCAATTGTTCACTACTTTTCATACTTTCTTCCAGACTATGGTAGGCAGCTGGTAGTTGAATTTGCTGATTCCATTGAATGATGTATTCCATTAATGGCAATGAAACAAGTAAGGCAATGATGGACCAAAGAAAAATGTTCCATGAAGGAGCTTCGTTGGGACTTAAATCATTCAAAGTCTGTTTGTTGACAAATCGATTAAATGCCCAAGCACTTAATACAAAACTGAACAATGCACTGAACCATTGAAAACTCATCATTGCCTTATGGCCATTCGGAAAAGCTTCTGGATGATTGAGGAATTGTACCATTTGTAAGGTCAATTGCTGCTGGTTATTGGACTTAATTTGAGTAATCAAATCTGTTTGAATTAACACCACAAATAAGCCAATGAATTGTCCTATGAAACTACCAAGTAGGAAAAAACCAAATAAGCTAAGAAGCTTTGAAAATATGTTAAACCAATTGCTTGGCCCTGAATAATAGTTTTCTTGCATAATGGTCGTAAATTTACATAATTTTTTAAGAGAATGGTAAAAATTGGTAACATAGAACTTGGTGATTTCCCTTTACTTTTAGCACCCATGGAGGACGTGTCTGATCCGCCTTTTAGGGCAGTTTGCAAAGAAAATGGTGCTGATTTGATGTATACCGAGTTTATTTCTTCCGAAGGACTTATTCGCGATGCAGCTAAAAGTGTTCAGAAATTAGATATTTTTGAATATGAACGCCCCATAGGCATTCAATTATTTGGGAGTTCTATTGAAACAATGGCTGCTTGTGCTGAAATTGCAACAAAGGCAGGACCCGATTTGATTGATATTAATTATGGCTGTCCGGTAAAACAAGTCGCTTGCAAAGGTGCAGGAGCGGCTTTGCTGCAAGATATTCCGAAAATGGTTGCTATGACCAAAGCTGTTGTGGATGCCACACATTTACCTGTTACGGTAAAAACCCGCTTAGGATGGGATGAGTCTACCAAAAATATTGAGGAAGTAGCAGAACGCTTGCAGGATATTGGAATTCAAGCTTTAACGGTACATGGTAGAACGCGCGTTCAAATGTACAAGGGTGAAGCTAATTGGGAATTGATTTCCAAAGTCAAAAATAACGCACGAATCAAAATTCCAATTTTTGGAAATGGCGATATTGACACCCCAGAGAAGGCTTGAGAATATAAAAATAAATATTGGGTAGATGGCATCATGATTGGTCGTGCATCCATTGGTTATCCTTGGATTTTCAATGAAATCAAACATTTTTTGAAAACTGGCGAGCATTTAGCGGGGCCAGATTTGCAAGAGCGAATTAGAGTTTGTCTTAAACATTTAGAATTTTCCATTCGTTGGAAAGGTAATCATGGTGGTATTGTTGAAATGCGTCGCCATTATGCCAATTATTTCAAAGGATTGGATCATTTTAAACCATTCCGCAGTCGATTAGTTACATCTAGTAGTTTTGAAGAAATCGTTCAAATTTTACAAGAAGTGTCTCAGTTTTATCAAATGGTTATTGATTTTTAAACATTAAGGCATTAAGAAGCATTAAGTTTTTCTTATTTTTCTTAATCTCTTAATTTCTTAATGGTTAATAATCTTTTAAACATTAAGTCATTAAGAATCATTAAGGCTGTTTTCCTCACTACATCTTACATCTTACCTCATACATCAAAGCTCTTTTCAATAAATTGATAATTATCGCTATTCCATCAAATTATCAAACAACTTTTATTTCTAGCCATTACATTCGTTTGAAAATTTCGAGCGAATATGAACGAATTATACCTAGCCTATTTTTGGAAAAATAGATTATTTGACCAATTGTCTTTATTGTCTACTTCAGGACAAAATGTAAATATTATCTCTACTGGAATCGAAAATTTTCACTCAGGTGCTGATTTTCAAAATGCTAAAATTAGAATTGATGGTATCGAATGGGTGGGTTCTGTTGAATTACATGTAAAAGCATCGGATTGGTATGTGCATCACCATGACACAGATCATGCTTATGAAAATGTGGTATTGCATGTTATTTGGGAAGAAGACACAAAAGTATGTTACCAAGATGGAACATTGATACCTACATTACATCTTTCTAGTTACATAAACGATCTGTCGCTCACGAATAGCTCTTTCAAATTGGAGGATAAATCTTCCTTGCTTTGTGAGGCATTTTTCGAAAAAATTCCAGTTGAGATTAAGTATTCCATGTTAGACAAATGTTTGAAAGAACGCTTGAATGAAAAGTCAGATCAAATGGCTGAATTACTTGAGAAAAATCAGCTCGATTGGGAGGAAACCTTTTATCAATCCTTGGCCAAAAGTTTCGGTTTTCGTGTCAATGCAGAACCGATGTTGCGATTAGCTCAATCTATTTCCCTTAAAACCATATTGAGGTACAGAGATAGACCTTATGCCGTGGAAAGTATTTTATTTGGTTTAGGTGGATTTTTGGAAGAACCCATTTTAGATGATTACCAAAAAGTGTTACGAAAAGAATTCATTCATTTGCAAAAAAAACACCAATGGGATAAGAACTATTTGCATATTTCTGATTGGAAATTTTTGCGACTTCGTCCTTATAATTTTCCAACCATCCGTCTGGCTCAGTTTTCAGAAATGATTAAATCTAATTGCTCATTGATTTCTTTATTATTAGAAATAAAGGAATTAAATACAATTAAAACATTGTTTGAAATTCCCTTGGATTTTTACTGGGATAGCCATTATCATTTTGGGAAAATTTCCAGTAAAAATTATTCAAGCCTTGGACTATATTCCTTTCAATCCATTTGCATCAACACTTTAATACCGATGTTAATTACCTATGCTAAAATAAAAAAGCAATACGAATATGGAGAAAAGGCTATGCGTTGGTTAAATGAATTACGCCTAGAGGAAAATAGCATCGTAAATATTTTCAAAAATTTACATTTGCCCATTCGATCTGCGGCTGATTCGCAGGCTTGCTTACATTTACATAAAAATTATTGTACACAAAAAAAATGCCTCCATTGCGAAATGGGTAAAGAAATCGTACAAGGAGGCATTAATCGCTAAACTTCTTCTAAAATATAAAATTGATAAGCTTGAAAATGTAAATGATCATGATCCATTCCAACCGATATCGTTTGATTTGACCAAAGATCTTTTAACTTATTTGGTCTTTTTCCGTTTTTGTCGAAAGCGAAAAAGGTTAGGTCTTGTTCGTTTTCGCTGAAATTAAACAAGAAATAAACTTTCTTATTTTCAATAGATCTAATATATCCTACGACAGCCGGATTATGGCTGCTCATCCATTCTAAATTTTTGAAATCAGCGACTACATCTAAACTTTTACGTAATTCAATGAGTTTTTTCGTAGCTGTAAAAACTTGATACTCGGTAGTTCCTTCTTTTTTTGATTTCGCATTCTTTTTCCAATCGATGATTGGGCGATGCATCCAGCGATTATCGTAACTCTTACCTGGATCCTGTAAATAGGAATAATCATTTTGGTAAGCGACTTCATCTCCATATAACAAGATTGGTACACCTCCCAAAAAGAAACAATGAGCTTGCATCAAAAGGATTTTTTGAATAGCTGTTTCAATTTTCTTTTTGTCCTTGATTGCTACGGCTTTTTCTAAACCACAAAGAGAAGCTAATGAACCTGAAATTCTAGCATCTTGAGTTTTAGGATTAACTGCAAAAAGAGCCCCCGAAGCTGGCGAATCTTCTTGAAGACCGCCATAATAATTTTTCAAATACAGGCGATGCAAATATGGATTATAGCCCACTTGATCAATCATGTAATCATCGTACCCCAAGCCAATATCATCGTGACATCTTGTATAGGTTACCCATGTCGCACCCAAAGGTTTTTTCAGTAATTCATGTTGCGCCGCTAACATAATTCTAGTATCACCCGTGGCAAGCGCATCCCATTGCAAGGCCATCTGAGTAGCGTTATAAGCGAAATCACACTCGTGAGTCGCAAATCTGCCTGTTCCAAAATATTCCATGATCTGTGCCGGGGCCACAATAGCCTCTCCCAATAATGCCATTCCTGGCGTAGCAACTTCCACACATAATTTGATGAGTTGCAATAATTTATGTGCTTCTGGGAGATTTTGGCACGTAGTCCCCATTTGCTTCCAAATAAAGGCAGGTGCATCTATTCTCAGTACATCCACACCTAAATTGGCATAAAAGAATACATTATTCAGCATTTCAATGAACACCTTTGGATTTGTATAATTAAGATCCCATTGGTAATGATGAAATACTGTCATCGCCCATTTGTCCACTTCCTCAATATAAGTGAAACTTCCGGGAGAGCTTTCAGGGAATATTTCAGGTAGATGTTCCTCCATCGCGTCTGGAATTCTACGATCATCAAAGAAATAAAAGTAATCTTGATACTCTTTATCGCCAGATTTTGCTTTCTTTGCCCATTCATGGTGATGAGAGGTGTGGTTCAAAACGATATCAATCATTAAATACATGTCTTTCGACTGCAGTTTGGATTGTAGTTTTCTTAAATCTTCAATGGTTCCTAATCTTTCCTCTACCTGACGAAAATCTTCCACCGCATAACCGCCGTCGCTTTCTCCTTCAGGACTTTTAAACAAAGGCATTAAGTGTAAAAAGTTAACGCCAAGGTCTTCTAAATAATCCAATTTCTTACCTAAACCCTGAATGTTTCCAGCAAATCGATCTACGTAAAGACTCATACCCATCAACTGATTACTTAAAAACCAGGTGCCTTTTTCAGCTTTGGAATCATCTCTAGATTTTAAATCTTTATTTCTTTCCAAATGGGCATTAAAAATACTTTTGATCAATAGTTCAAACAATGGACTTGCCATGGGATGTTTGGAATATATTTGATCAAAAATTTCACTGATATCAGCAATATTAGCAGTAAACCGCTGTAAAAAAGCATTATCATTGGCTGTTTTGCCAATTTTTAAGCTTTTAGAATAGTTGTTAATTGTATTTTGTAAGTAGGAATTGTACACAGATGTATTAATTAAAAATGCTGTTATTTAAATGTTTAAATGCTTCCATGGCTCCCATGTATTCACAGGTTCTTGCTCCCGCTCGATTTGCATTTTGAATGATTTTTTGCCAATCTTCGATCGAAAGTTGTTGGATATCGGTGATGCCCATTTGATCAATTTGATATAAAACTGCACCGACAAACGCATCACCAGCTCCTGTGGTATCTACAGGTTTTACCTCTATGCTAGTCATAACATAGGTTTGTTGATTTAAACCCAACAATGTGCCTTCTTTACCCAAAGTTATGGCAAAAACTCCAGGGCATAGTTGAAGTAATTTTTCAGTCGCAGCCTCTAAGGTCGTTGTTCTTGTAATCAACATCGCTTCTTCATCACTTAATTTAGTAAAATCAGCTTGTTGAAAGAAAATAAGCGATTGCTCAATAAAAGTTTCTTGTTTGTCGCCAAATAATAAATGACGATAATTGGGATCAAAACTGATGATTTTGCCTTTTTTCTTTGCCTCCTCTAATAAATGATAATAAGACGCTTTCAAGGGCCCATCTAAAAAGGCAGTGGCTGAACCAAAATGTACAATGGAAAAAGGATTTAAATCAATGGACTGAATTTCCTCCAAATTTAATTCTGCGTCCGCACCCCGATTAAAAATAAAATCCCTTTCGCCGTCTAACATGAGTGAAACAAAAGCAAATGTGGTAAAATGTTCAGGTGCAGTAAACAGATATTGCGTGTCCACCTCAAAGGAATCCATCACTTCTTTTAAATGCTTCCCAAATGGGTCTTGTCCAACTTTTGCTGTCAAACTAATTGAGCCACCTAAAGCACCGATGGCCGCTGCTACATTGGTGGGAGCACCTCCCGGTTTTTTAAGAAAATTTTGACCATCAGATAAAGCACTGCCTTTATCTGTACATATCATATCAATTAAGGCTTCGCCGATACACAATACACTCATTCGCTTACTGAATTTTTTATGGAGGGTTTAATTAATGCCGTTGCAATGGCTGCTAGAACCAATAAAACGCCTGCAAAGATAATGGCATTTCTCGAGTCATTGCCCAAAAAATTCTTCAAAATGTATCCAAAAGTGATATTTTGCAGAATCATTGGTATGACAATCATCATATTAATAATTCCCATATAAACCCCATAACGTTCCTTGGGAATATTGGTAACAATCATTAAATAGGGAATACCCATCATACTGGCCCAACCTATTCCGAAACCGGTGATTGCGGGAAATAACAAATATTTATTGTGAATGTGTGGGAACACTAAAAAACCAATTGAGGCTAACAGCAGGCATCCAAAATGAACCTTTTTTGGCGAATATTTTTTTGCAAAATAAACCAGTGAAAAAGCACATAAAAAAGTTACAATATTATACCAGCCATTAACCAAACCTGTCCAGCTTACAGCTTCTTCGTATAATTTAATGTTTTTCTCAGGGCTTGTATTCCAAACGGAAAGCGCTATACTCTTGGATGAATTTTGCCAATAACAAAACAGTGCATACCATTGGAACAAATAGACTAAAGCCAATTGCCACATTACTTTGGGCATTTCTTTTACTGCTTTAGCAATATCAATAAAAGGTGTAAAAAGATTTAATTTTTCAGATTTTATTTTTTGCAATTCTTCCGTTGTTGGAGGAATCTCTTTTGTTGTATGAGAACTCCACCAAACAGAAGCAATCGAACAAAAAGAACCAAAAAAGAAGGAAGCAAAAACCCAGGTAGGAAGTTTACCGGTAGTACCAATAAAAATCAATGGAAAAATAAAAAGTGAGACATTGGCCAGTGTTTGTCCGAATCCGGTAAAAAAGCTTTGTGCCTGAAAACCTATTGGTTGTTGGGATTCATCTAGTTTATCTGCTACAAAGGCTCTATATGGTTCCATTGCAGTGTTGTTTCCTGCATCTAAAATCCAAAGCAAACCGGCAGCCATCCATAATGAACTGCTAAAAGGGAAAGCAAAAAGTGCTAAACTGCAAATCAAAGCTCCGATTAGGAAAAAGGGCTTTCTTCGGCCTCCTAATTTTGGAGACCATGTCTTATCACTCAAAGCGCCTATAATTGGCTGTATTAACAAACCTGTCAGCGGTCCTGCTAAATTGAGTAATGGTATTTGATCCGGATGCGCTCCCAAAAAATCATAAATAGGATTAACTGCGCTTTGTTGCAACCCAAAACTATATTGAATGCCAAAAAAACCAACATTCATATTGATGATTTGCCAAAAGCTCAATTTTATTTTTTGGGTCATGACTCTTAGTTTAATTTTTTTAGAAACTCTTCAAAAGGATCACTGTTAGTAAAAACAACGCCTTGTTTATCAATTACAGGAATGCTTAGGTTGTTGGTGCTTATGTTGGCTTTTTTTAGTTTGAACAACATTTCCTTTAGTGCTTCTTGATTTTTATCGATATCGTAAAAAACAAATTCAATATTGTTTTCTTTTAGGTATTTTTTAGTATCTGTACAATGATGACATTCATCGCTGCCATAAACAATCATTATTTTTTTCTCAATTTTAGCTTCGGCTTCCGTTTTGATTTCCTGTGCCAAAATAGAAAAATTGAAAAAAAACATAAAAAAGAAAAGAAGACAGATTGATTTTTTCATTGTAACTGTGTTTAAGAGTAAAATTAAAGATATAATTTATTTGCTAAAAATAATTCCCATACCAATTATTCATTGGTATAGGAATTACTCAAATTAAACATGAAATCTTTTTAGAACTTGTATGACAATGCCATAGAAAGTGATCTTCCTGGCAAAGGTCTCGCTCTTACAATATTAGTGGTATTGGCTGTTATGCTTCCTTCTTCGGCTTCTGTAATGGCTAAAGTGTTTAATAAGTTGTTACCTGCAAGGTTTAGTGACAAGCCTTTGGTAATTCCGAATTCTACAAATCCGTTTACAATTACAAATCCATTCATCACCAACTCATTGCTATCTTGAGTATAGGCTTTAGTTTGACCGATAAAG
>JBJTNH010000079.1:0-21849 GCA_046073945.1 Aquirufa sp.
AAAGGTCGTCGTATGGGTCATGCTGGTGCCATTATCGGTGGAGCTGATGATACGGCTGAAGCAAAAATGAAAATCATGCAAGAATGCGGTATTCACGTTGTTTATTCTCCAGCAGATATTGGAGAAACAATGTTGAAAGCATTAGCTTCTAAGTAACATAAATTAAAGGAAAACTCCTTTTATGAATCAATCTGCTTCTTTGACGTCTTTCTTGGCCATTAGAAGCAGATTTTTTTGTGCTTTTTTTTTACTCAGCACAATTTCTGCTTTTGGACAATTTCAAAAGACCCATGATTTTGATAAGGATTGGTACATTTATCAATCTACTTGGAAAAGTTATTTGCCCTATATCGCCAATAAACATTTCAATTACCACTCGAAATCCATCATCTTGCATGCGCAAGATTATCCCGATCATTTTCTGAAAGTTCGCCCGATTGATTCGTATTATTTATTCCTGAATGGAACTTATCAATTTCAGCTGAAGAAAGATTCTACTTATGTATTTTCAGTGGATAGTTTGATGAATAAATATGTTAATGCATCCAATTTAATTCTGACATTTTACAAAGATGATTTAAAAGGTATCCCTTCTGAAATTAGTTTAGGGAAAAAATATGCATCAAAGCTTCAGCTGGTTGCAGCAGCTCAAGTAAAATCACTGGAAAGATTAACACGGTTTAAAACGAATTTTGTATTCATTAGCTTGTTGTTAATTTTAACTTTATTAGCCATTTTACATTACTCATTTCCTAAATATTTTTATACGTATTTTAAGTATTCGGATTGGTTTCATTGGGAAATAAAAGATTCAGTAATTCAAAATACTCCTTTCGCCTTATCTAATATTTTGGTTATCGTAGTTTTAAGTCTTTTGTCTGCATTTATTGGCTTTTATTTTACCCTTTCTAACCCTAATTTTTTCTTATCACAAGGAGAAGAATTGAGTTTTTATTCTGCTTTTGCCTGGGTTGGATCTAGAGCAATTTTAGCCTTACTTTTGTTTTTTAGCAGGTATTTAATTTATCGAGTTTTTACGAGTTTATTTAAAATTGAATTTTTAACTAAGGCACATTTTTTCAAAGCTATTCAAACCAATTTGCAATTTATTGCTCTGATTTACGCAAGTTTTGTATTGATGACTCTTTATTTCGGACCATCATATCTGCCTAATTTTGACTTGATTTACAATATATTATATGTTTATTTCATAGTTCGTGTTATTTATTTTTTCCAAATTTTCAGAAAAAGATACCATGTGAATGCAATTACCTTGGGAGCTTATTTAATCATCATCGAAGGACAGGTCCTTTTCTTTGGATTGAATCAAATTCTTTTTCCTTCCATCAAATAAAAAGAAGAGTTAATTTTTTCTTGAAAAATTCTTATCTTTGCACCCAATTAGGGATTGTTCATCCTTCAAAATAGAGTAAACTTACCAATTGTTTATGAGTGAAATGACTAAAGTTACCCAAACAGAAACGGATCGACTTAAAACTGTTACAAGTATTTTGGTTACCCAAGCGGCTCCTACCGATGCACAATCACCTTATTTTCAGATTGAAAAAAAGTACAATGTCAAGGTAGATTTTAGACCATTTATTGAGGTTCAAGGAATTGCTTTCAAAGATTTTCGCAAGCAAAAAATAAATATTTTAGAGCATACAGCGATTATTTTCACTAGTAGAAATGCCATAGATCATTTCTTTCGTATTTGTAAAGAGGCAAAAATAGAGGTGCCAGCTGATATGAAATATTTCTGTATTACTGAACAGACAGCCAATTACCTTCAGAAATACATTGTTATTCGTAAAAGAAAGGTTTTTACAGGTACAAAAACGGCGCTTGATTTATTGGAGGTAATTAAAAAACACAAATCGGAGAAGTTTTTATTCCCTTGTTCCAACAAGAGACAAAAAGATTTACCTGATTATATGGGGACGAACGATTATCAATTGACAGAGGCTGTAATGTATGAAACTGTATCAGCAGATTTATCAGATTTAGAAAATGTTTTTTATGATATAATTGCATTTTTTAGTCCTTCAGGGATTACATCTTTATTCGAAAATTTCCCTGATTTCAAACAAAATAACACTCGAATCGCAGCTTTTGGGCCAACAACAGCCCAAGCGGTTACGGATGCTGGATTGATTTTAGATATTCAAGCACCCATGCCCAATGCGCCTTCCATGACAGGAGCTTTGGAAGTGTATATCAAACAAGCCAATAATTAGAATTTTTAGCCCCGATAATGGGGCTTTTTTATTTATTTGTCTACTAAAATCAATTGGAATAAAAATATTGTTTATTTTTAGCCATTGATTGCCTTTAGAACGTAAATATTACTAATGCCTAACGTGCGAAAATTTTGTCCTTATAGTTTGATGAACCTAATCATTGGGATGAGCTTCTGCTTATTACCTTTTGGTTTATTGGCACAACAGGATCCAGGTTTAAGTATGTTTTCTTTTAATAAGATAACGCAGAATCCTGCCTTCTCTGGTTTAAATGGAGAATCTTATGCTCAAATTCATTATCGCAATCAATGGACTCAATACCAATCCTCGTATGACGGTGCAGGTAATTTAGGGACTCAAATGGCAGGGATTTCAATGCCCATTCCCAAAATTAACATGGGGGCTTCCATTTTTTACCTGTCAGATAACACCCCATCAGGAGTTGGTCAGCAATTTGTCAACATACAGCTTGCCAAACATTTTCAATTGGGAGGTGGCCAACTTTCAGCTGGTGTACGATTTGGTCTTTCTTCTAAATCATTTGATGGGCGAGTATTTAAACCCAGAGATGTTAACGATCCTATCATTGACCCATTATCAGGTAAATCGATTAGCCAATCTTTGCCCAATTTGGGTTTAGGTGTTGTTTATTCAAAAGATAATTATTCATTTGGCGTCAATGTCGATCACATAAATTCACCTAGTTTTTCTTTTCAAAATAATGCAGCCATTGTGTTAAAACCCATTTATACCGTTCATGCCAACATTGATTTTATGTTGTCGGATGTCATAAATGTTCAACCTTTTGCTGCGTTACGTTATTATTCAGGGCGTCTGTTGCCGGAAGGAGGAACAAAAATTGAATTATTTGATTCATTTTGGATAGGTGGTAGTTACCGTTTGAATGATGCTGTCATTGGAATGGTAGGGATTTCTGCTTTAAAACAAAAGTTAGATATTGGTTATTCTTTAGATAATACGTTAATTAATGCTGCGGTAAAAGCGCCTTTGTCTCATGAAATTTTTATAAAATTTCTTTTGCCAAATTTAAAGGCACCTTCTAAAGGAGTACCAATTAAAACCCCTCGATTTAAGATTTTGTGAAATATTATATTTTAAAAATATATTTTTTTGAATATTTATTGATATAAAACCTTTAATTTTGGGGAATTTGAATCAATCTTGCAAGGGATTGTTGATTAAAATACAATTTATTGTGTTCAGATACGTTAGAGACTAGATATTATTATACTTGAATATGAATTTTCAACTTGTTGGTAAAAGTATTATTAAAGTCCTTACTGTTGTTTTAGTAGCTTCAACTTTATTTAGTTGTGGTTTATTTAAATCGAAAGAAGGAGGAGGTAAAACACTAAGTAGTAAAAAAGGTAGTTCTTCTTCCAAAGGGGGATTGCTTAGTTTTAAAAAGGGAATCAAGGAAACTGTTGGTGTAGAAAACGGTGAAATTGTTGCTTCTGCGCGTAGAGGTTGGAGTCAGCCCACTCCTTATGGAATGGTTTTAGTTCCATCTGGAAGTTTCATGATGGGCCAAGCGGATGAAGATATTTCACATACAGGTGTTAACTTCAATAAACGTGTAACTGTATCTCCGTTCTTTATGGATGATACGGAAATTACCAACCATGAATACCGTCAATTTACCAATTCACTATTGAAAGATTCTGTTTCTGTACTAGGTGAAGATAAAATCATGAATGATTATTATCCAGACACTACTGTTTGGAAACGTGATTTCACCTATCATAATGGGGATCCAATGTTGGAATATTATTTCTCTAGCCCTGCTTTTGATTTATATCCTGTCGTTGGAGTTAGTTGGACAGCCAGTAAATATTTTTGCGAGTGGAGAAGTAAAATGTTGAATAATTATCGCAGAAAAGAGGGTATGTATATTTTACCACGATTTGAATTGCCATCTGAGGCAGAGTGGGAGTGGGCAGCAAGAGGAGGCAAGGCTTCAGCTAAATATCCATGGGGGAATCCTTATATATCCAATGCAAAAGGCTGTTTGTTAGCAAATTTCAAACCACATCGTGGAAATTTTGATTCGGATGGTTATGCTTATACAGCCCCTGCAAATGCGTATAATCCCAATGAGTTTGGATTGTATAATATGTCAGGAAACGTAGCTGAATGGTGTGAGGATGCTTATGCTGATAATGCAGTGGCTTTGACCTGGGATTTAAATACTGTGAACAAAAATTCAGATGAGCCAAGAAAAGTTACTCGTGGTGGGTCATGGAAAGATATCGCTTATTATTTGGAAACAGGAACGAGAGCTTATGAGCTTGAAAACAGTAAACGATCTTACATAGGTTTTAGATGTGCAATGCGTTATTTAGGCAAACCAAGTAAATAATTTTAAAATTTAACACTTTATAATAAAATGAACGGATTAGAAAAAATCATTAATGTAGTTGCGAGTTTTGGTGCAGCAGTGGTTATTGTAGGAGCTTTGTTTAAAATTGTACACTGGACAGGAGCCAATGAAATGCTAATTGTCGGTATGTTTACCGAGGCCGCTATTTTTATTTTATTTGGTGTCTTGTATTTGCAACAAAAGCCTGAAAAATCGTATGATTGGGAAAAAGTATATCCAGAATTAGTAGATGGTGCTCCTGCCGTAAAACGTTCAGCTGATTTATCTAGTTTAAGTCAAAATGGAATTAGTCCTGAGGTTGTTGAAAATTTAACAAGTTCTTTAAAAGGTTTAACTGCTACAGCGAATAGTTTACAAGAAATTACTAAAGTGACTGGAGCTACTCAAGATTTTGTTCAATCATTAACTTCTTCTTCACAATCCTTGGGAGCTTTGAACAAATCTGTATCTGATGCAGCAAATTCATTGACAAGTATTTCAACTTCTTCTTTGGAAGCGGCAAAATATGCTACTCAATATGCCAAAGCAGGAGATCAATTAGCTGCTTTAAATGCAGTATATGAAAATGAAATTCAAGAAGCTTCCAAGCATTTGAAGGCCATCAATGGTTTTTATGGAAATGTTAATACTTCCGCAGAGCAAATTGCTTCTACACAGAAGGATGCTGAACTTTTCAAATCTGAGTTAGCTAAATTGAATGCAAACATTCAATCGCTTAACCAAGTGTATGGTAGTATGTTAACAGCTATGAAAGGCTAATTTAAAACAATAGCTTTATAAGATATGGCAGCGTTAAAGGAAACCCCTCGGCAGAAAATGATCGGGATGATGTATTTGGTGTTAACCGCTTTGCTTGCTTTGCAAGTAAGTGATGCTTTACTCCAAAAATTCACCCTATTAAACAATAGTTTGGAAGTAGCGAATCAATCGTCTACCATCAAAAATAAAGGTATGGTTCAAGGAATTGAACAAAGAATTCAAGATTTACCTAATCCAGCAGCTTATGCAGATATATTGAAGCGTGCAAACGAGGTTAGAAAAATATCTGATGAATTAATCAATCATTTAGATGCAGTGAAATCTAAGGTGATTGAAGTAGGAGGTGGAATTGATCCAGAAACGGGTAATATTAAAAATCCGAAAGAAGAAGAGAAGGTATACGAATTGATGATCGGTTCTAATAAAAGCGGTGAAGCTTACAAATTAGTGCCTTTGTTTGAACAATATTTAAAAAGTTTAGAAGCTTTAGCAGATAAAGGAACCAAATTTTCACCATTAGCTTTGGATGCAAAAGACGATCCGATTGTTAGTCGCGATTGGAATCAATCTAACAAAGATTTTGCTGAATTGAACTTTCAACAAACACCCGTTCCAGCAGCATTGGCTACATTGAGTCAAAAACAAGCGGAAATCAGAAGATATGAAAGTGAAGTGTTGAATCAATTAGCTTCTAAAGTAGGTGCCAAAGAAATTAAGTTTGATAAAGTGTTTGCCCAAGTTTCTGCCAATGCGAATACAGTAGTAGCAGGAATGGAATATCAAGCTGAGGTATTTATCGCCGCAACATCGAGTGGATTTACTCCAAGAATGAGTTTTAATGGTAGTTCAATTCCGGTTTCTGATGGACGTGGACAAATTAAGTTCAAAACATCGGGTGGAAATTATGATGCCAATGGTTTATCTAAAAAGACCTATACTGCAACAGTTTCTTACATGAGTCCAGCAGGTCCTAAAACGGAATCTGTTACGAAAGAGTATTTTGTTCTAAAACCAACCTATAATATTGAAACAGCTACTTTGCCAGCCTTGTATTTAGGATGTGCGAATCGCTTAAGTGTGGCTAGTCCTGGACTTGGAGCTTTGTGGAATCCACAGTTTTCTGCAGATGGAGGTGAGGCAATTGCTGGACAAAGCCGAGGAAAAGTGACCATTGTACCCACTTCTGCAAATGTTACATTAAATGTAGCAAATTCAGGTACTTTATTAGGAAAAGAAACGTTTAGAGTACGTCGTGTTCCAAGACCTGAAGTTAAGCTTTTTGGAAATGGTGGTGAATTGGATGAAAAAAGAGGAATTAGTGCAACTTCATTAAGAACGATTGATGCGCGTGCTTTGGCGGATGAGTCATTTAAATCAACCAATCCAGAAGATGCTAATTTTAGAGTTTCTGAATTATATGTTGCATTAGCGAGAGGCCAAAGAAAGATAGATGATATTACTTTACCAGGAAGTGGTTCATTGGCTAAGTTAGCTGCTCAGGCTCAAGCAGGAGATCGTTATTATATTGAAGTTAAAGGAGTTCAGCGCAAGAATTTTAAAGGAACTGTTGAGTCAATCCCTTATACATTGTCGAAAAATATTCCTTTATATTAATTTGAATAGGTTTAGAAAATATTGTGTTATGAAATTATTCTTGAGTATCAGTTGCTTATTGGTTTCATTTTTGGGATATAATACGTTTGCCCAAGAAAAACCTTTAAATGCGGCAGCCCTAAACTCTGTACGTCCCATAGATGAAGCAAATGTGCACTATAGGGTACGTCTTTGGCGTCGATTGGATTTGAATGAAAAAATCAATCAGCCATTGTTTTCATTCAATAACGAAATTTCTAAATTTTTAGTTGAGTGGGTTGAAGCGGGTGTTTTAACTCCTTATATGAATGATTCTTTGTTGACCAAAATGACTCTTGCTCAGTTCAAGGAAAACTTGAAAATTGAAGAAGGCGTTGCAGATGGCGAATTGTCTGAAGCTGAGAAATCTGCTGGTTTTGGTACAGAAAATAAAACAGCTGCTGCTGGTACAGATGATGGATGGGGTGGAAAAACGGCTACTACTGCTGAAAAGCCAAAGGTATCAGATGCTTTTTCAGAAAAACCTGCAGGTTCAGCAACAACTGCAGCTTATTATTTCCCGAAAGAGTTAACGATTATTGAAATTAAAGAAGATGCCATCATTGATCGTCAACGTTCAAGATTGTATTTCGATATTCAATCATTTACCTTGATTATTCCAGCGGTCAAAACAAAAGCAGGTTTTGATAAACCAGTAGCATCGTTTAGATACAAAGATGTGTATAAATTGTTTAGAAGTAATCCTAACTGCATTTGGTATAATTCTCAAAATGAGATTCAACACAAAAATATGGCGGATGCATTCGATTTAAGAATGTTTCAAGCACGAATTGTGAAAAAAGGAAATGCAAGAAATCAATATTTGACAGATATTAATAATAATGAATTAGACGGTTTAAATCGTTCGCAATCATTGGAATATGAATTATTAGAAATGGAACACGATATGTGGGAAAATTAATTCTAGATTTTTAAAGGGAGATTTTCTCCCTTTTTTAATGTCATCATAATCCAATTTAATAATTGTAATATTCGAGTATAATACATTTAAAAATAAGTAAAAACTAAAATTTACATTAAAATAGGGTACAATATCTCCCAATAATTCCTTTTTTTGAAGAGTTAAATGTAAATTGCAGGATAATTTGAATCAAAATTAAATATGTCGTATCAACGCAAGACAAAAATTGTTGCAACTGTCGGACCAACGTCTGAGTCAAGAGAATCTTTAATTCAATTAGCCAAAGCTGGCGTCAATGTTTTCAGACTAAATTTTTCTCATGGAACCCATGAAGATCATTTAGAACGTTTAAAAACAATTCGTTCTATCAGTCAAGAATTTAATTTGAACCTTAGTATTTTACAAGATTTACAAGGTCCTAAAATTCGTACACAATTGGTTGAAGGAAGTGGTGTATTGTTAGAGGCTGGAAAGCAGTTGATTTTTGCCATGGATGAAAATCTTTTGGGAACGGCTGAAAAGGTTGGAACTACTTATACATCTATGTACTTAGATGTGAATGTAGGGGAAAGAATTTTGATGGACGATGGTAATCTTGAAGTGAAAGTGATTTCCATCGATAAAGAAAAAAAGGAAGTTGTTACTGAAGTAATATATGGTGGTATTTTGAAATCTAAGAAGGGGATTAATTTACCTGGTACAAAGGTTTCATTGCCTTGTTTGACTCCCAAAGATGAAAAAGATTTATATTTTGGATTAGATAATGGCGTCGATTGGATTGCCTTGTCTTTCGTACGTAAGGCATCTGATATTTGGGATATCAAAGAAAAAATCAAAGCTTACGGAAAAAATACGCGTGTTATTGCTAAGATTGAAAAACCAGAGGCGATTGATAATTTAGATGAAATCATCGCAGCTACTGATGCAATCATGGTTGCACGTGGTGATTTGGGTGTTGAAATGGATGGTGCAGTGGTACCCTATTTACAAAAAGTAATGGTTGAGAAGTGTACAGCAGCAGGTAAACCTGTGATTGTTGCTACTCAAATGTTGGAATCAATGATTACCAACCCTGTTCCTACTCGTGCTGAGACATCAGATGTTGCCAATGCTGTATTACAAGGAGCTTCTGCAACTATGTTAAGTGGTGAGTCGGCTTCTGGAGCATATCCAGTTAAGGCGGTTGAAACAATGGCGCATATTCATGAAGTAGTTGAACAACAACAAAATCAAATTGAAATTGTTAAAGGTGACGAGGCTGCGATCTATTTTAAAAATCACGCATTAAGTAATCATGGAAGTGTTGAAATAACCTTAAATGATCGTTTAATCGCTGGCGCTTGTCGTTTGGCTCGTGATGCGAAAGCTAAGGCAATTTTGTGTATTACTAATTCAGGGTATACAGCATTTCGTTTGTCTGCTCACCGTCCAAAGGCTGACTTGTTTGTCTTTACTTCCAATAAGGAATTAATGTCTACCATGGGCTTATTGTGGGGAGTAAAAGTATTCTTCTATGATCCATCTGCAGAAAGTGCTGAAAAAACAGTAGCTGCAATGGTTGATCAATTGAAAAAAGCAGCATTATTAAAAGAAGGAGACGTGTTTGTTACAACGCTATCTATTCCTGCAAATACAGATAAAAAAACAAATACAGTACAATTAGGTATTGTTGAATAATATTTACTTAAAGGCAGTCCTTTAAACGCGTATGAAAAAGAAAGTTTCTTGGTTATCTAAGTCATTTACCTTTTTATACACTTTATGGGCTGCTTTTTGGTTTTTATTCTTCTTTTTGCTGCTTTATCCCATCATTTTTGTACTCATTCATCGAGTACCTTGGAGAAAAAATGCCTTACAATTAATTCATATTTGGGGAAAACTTTTCTTCCTCTTTTCTTTTATCCGTTTTGATATTAGTTATGATTTTAAGCCTAAAAAGGATCAAATCTACGTTTTTTGCGCCAATCATTTCTCTTATTTAGACATTCCTGTTTTAGTGATTTTAATCAAAAATCACTTTTCCTTCATCGGTAAAAGTAGTATTCGTAAAGTTCCTTTATTTGGATACATGTATGCCAAATTACACGTTTTGGTAGACCGAGGAAGTAAATCTAGTCGGGCAAGTTCTTTGATTAAATCAGTAAGAGCATTGCAAAATAGAAGTTTAGCCATTTTTCCTGAAGGGGGAATTACCTCTAAGCAGTTTCCTTATATGTCAACACCATTGAAAGATGGTGCTTTTCAAATGGCGATTCAACAAAAGGTACCTATCGTTCCCATTAGTTTGTTCAATAATCATTTGATGTTGAATGGTGATAATTTTCTATTACGACCGGGTGTAATTAAAGTACATGTTCATGAGCCAATTATTACAAGAGGCTTAAGCATGGACGATTTACCTGTTGTACGTGAAAAAGTGTATCAATCTATACAGTTGCCTATTTTAGCACATTATTCTATTGATTTGCCTAATTAATCTTTACTGGAATGAATGTCCTAAAATGTATTTTTTTGTTGACTTTATTACTGATCTTGAATTCTTGCGATAGTCAAAAAGATACTAATTCCGATTTGCCACGTCCCAAAGGATATAATCGGATTATACTTCCAAATCATCAGTACAAAGTGTTAGAAAAAGGCCATCCATTTACGTTTGAGGTGTCAAAATTTGCACAAGTAATGCCTGATACCGTTTCTTGGGCAGAACCGCATTGGTTATATGTTTATTATCCCAAATGGCAAGCTTTTATTCAATTGACTTACAAGCCCTTGAATGGCGATCAAAAGAAATTATTTGAACATATCAATGATGCCTATACCTTGGTAGCTAAGCATAATATGAAATCCAGTGGTACCAAAGAATATCAAATGCGTTCTTCCAATGGGAAATCAGCTACTTTGATTGAATTAAATGGGGAAGTGGCAACCTCTTTTCAATTTTTTACGACTGACAGTACGCAACATTTTTTAAGAGGTGCGGTGTATGTAAGAACTGCCACACAAAACGATTCATTAGCGCCCATTATCGATTTTATTAAACGTGATGCTTTGCATTTAATCAAAACATTGGAATGGAAGTGATTTGGGATAAATAACTTATTTTGCATAAGTTTAATCTGAATTTTCTGATTTTACCTACAATTATTCATGAATATAATCCTGTATGTCTAGCATTACGGCAATTATTTTAACATTTAACGAAGAAATACATCTAGAAAGATGCATCAAAAGTTTACAAAGCTTTTGTGCTAGAATATGTTTGGTTGATTCTTTTTCTACTGATAATACGGTTGAAATTGCTAAATCATTAGGGGCTGATGTATATCAAAATAAATGGGAAAATAATCATGCAGCGCAATTCAATTGGGGAATTGAGAATTGTGATGTAAGTACGGACTGGATTTTAAGAGTAGATGCAGATGAATATTTCCCTTCTGAAATTCAATTTGAGATTTTAAGTAAACTGCCATCTTTGGATGCCGATGTATTTGGTATTGAGTTAAAACGAAGAATTGTTTTTAAAGACCAAATGGTTCGTTTTGGTGGATTTAAAGAGTTTAAATTGTTGCGTCTTTTTAGAACTGGACATGGTAAATGTGAACAGCGTTTAATGGATGAACATATTGTATTGGATGGTGGTAAAGTTACCTTATTGGATCGTTATTTTATAGATCATAATTTGAATTCCATTTATTGGTGGGTTGAAAAACATCTAAAATATTCGAGAAGAGAGGCTGCTGATGCGATTAATTTCGAATTCAATATTGCACAAACTACGAAATTAGAAAATGCCATAACGGTAAAGCAGGCCGTATTAAAACGAATATTTAAAAATAAAATTTATCATAAATTACCTTTAGGACTAAGACCTATCTTGTATTTTTTCTATCGTTTTATTATTCGATTGGGATTTTTAGATCATCCGAAGGTTTGGATATTTCATTTTATGCAGGGACTTTGGTATCGACTTTTGGTAGATATAACGATTTATGAATTAAAAAATCAAGCGAAAGGAGATGTAGAGGTGATGAAGAAAATCATATTGAACGATTGGAAAATTAAATTTGAGGATTAATTTTTGATGAGCACAAAACGTAAAATCTTGAACATTTGTAATTATACTTGGGAAACAGGCGGCCCCTCAAGTGTAATTTTGAATCATTCAAAGATTCAACTAAAAAATGATTTTGAAGTTTTTATTGCTAGTTCAACTAAGTCGAATCATCATTTATATCCTATTCAAAAGGGGATGAAACTGTTGATTTTTTCACAAAGTTTTTTTTCTCGTTTTTTATCCGAATTCTCATTTCCACTCATTTTTTGGTTTTTCAAAAATCGAAACAAATTTGATGTTATTCATATTCATGGGCTTTGGTATTTCGGAGCTGTATTGCCTTTTATTATTCCCAATCGAGCAAAAAAAGTAATTACCATACATGGTTTTTTAGATAGTTATACAAGAAAAGATTCCAAATGGAAAAAGGGATTGTTTTGGACTTTCTTTCAAAAACGATTTGTTCAGTCTTGTGATTTAATACATGCCATTAATAAAGATGAGGAAAGGATTTTGCGGGAACTTTTTCCGAACAACAATATCGTTTGTATTCCCAATGCATTGGAAGAGCCTAGTTTAGACAAAGCGTTGCCTGACACTAATTTCAAAAATTCGATTGATCAATATATTGTGGGGGCAGAAGTGGTGTTTGTTTTTATTGGAAGAATTAGCTTTAAAAAAGGACTTAATTTGTTATTACAATCGTTCGAAAATATTAGTAAAACCTATCAAAATCGCATTAAATTAATTATTGCTGGGCCAGATGATGATTATTCTGCTAAATTAAATCATTTTTTACAAGATTATCCTTTTGACAATATTTTAAAAATAGGAACGGTAAAAGGAGAGGAAAAAAAGTATTTATTGTCGCAGAAGTTTTGTTTTGTCTTACCTTCTTATTCTGAGGGATTTTCTATTGCTGCATTGGAAGCTCTTGCTTATCAAAATCCATGTATTTTTAGTAATAAAGTGGGTTTTCGAGAGGCTGCTTTAGAATATGAAGCAGCAATTATGTGTCAGCCCAATGTACCTTCTTTGACCAATGCCTTGATTCATTTTATTGAAAATAAAGACTTGCAGGAAAGCTTAAGTCAAAATGGGTATCGTTTATTTAAAGAAAAATATTTATTGGAAAATGTCGGGAAGGAATTGATTACCAAAATTCAACAATTATTTACCCAAATTTAACGGAGGTCATCGTTAAAGATCCTACAACTGCTTTGTCATTGAAAAATTCGATGGCGTCTTTTGAATTACTCACTCCCAAGGTATAAATTAACGGTAAATAATGTTCAGGTGTTGGGATGGCTAATGCTGCTTCTTGTCCTAATTTTTGATAGTGAATTAGATGATCATGTAGCCCGTTTTTAATCGCATTTTTAAAACTCTCGTTCAATTTTAAGGCCCAATCATAGCCATAAGAAGGACCATTTAATTTGTCCCAAGCTACCATTCTTAAATTGTGAACCATATTTCCACTACCAATGATTAATACGCCTTTTTTACGCAGTTCAGTAATCTCCTTGGCTAATTCGTAATGAAATTTCGCATCTTTGGTATAATCTATACTCAATTGCAAAACAGGAATGTCGGCTTTTGGATACATGTGACGCACAATTGTCCAAGTTCCATGATCCAATCCCCAGTCGTGATTTAATTCTACTTTTGCCGAATGAATTAGTTGACTCGTTTCTAAGGCCAAAGTCGGATTTCCGGGTGCTGGATATTGTACTTCAAACAAGGCTTTGGGGAATCCACCAAAATCATGAATGGTAGCAGGCGATTGCATAGCGGTGATTTTGGTTCCATTGGTAAACCAATGGGCAGAAATAACTAAAACTGCTTTTGGGGTTGGGATTTGTTTGGCAATGCTGCTCCATCTTTTACTGAAATCATTATCTTCTATCCCATTCATTGGGGAGCCATGTCCGATAAATAATACAGGCATTAAATAATTTTGAATGGGTAACTCTTCATTGAATTTTTTGAATTCTTGTAAGGTTGTCATGTGATTTCAAATTGGATGGGACAAAGGTATTATTTATGGATTTTAAACGATGAAATTTATACAATTTAATGTACAAATTGGTTCCATATCCGCTTTTATTCAATGCTAAGTATAACTTTCATTAATTTTTTATCTTGTTTTGAATTACACAAATTTGATTAGATTTGTACATAAACCTGAAATACTATGAAAAAATGGATGCTAGTAGTTCTACTACTTGCTTTAAACTTGTCATTTACAATTGACAAAGAAATTACTTGGGTAGCCATTGGCGATTCAATCACCTATTTGAATGATCATCCCAATGAAACAGGGAATCGAATTAGTAAAGGTTATATGACCATGTTAACCGAAAAGTTGCCAAATGTTCATTATTTAAACCAAGGACATAACGGTTGGACGGCAATTAAAATTGCCACAGACATCGAAAAATTAGGATTACAAAAAGCCGATGTTTACAGTATTTTTTTGGGTACCAACGATTGGTGGGGCGGAAAACCCTTGGGAAATTTAGATGATTATAAAAATAATACAGGTCTAAATACGGTTAATGGTGCTTTTCGAGTGATCACCGATAAATTAAAAAGCTTAAATCCGCAAGCTAAAATTATTTTTATAACTCCCATGCAACGCGTTGATTTTGTTTATATCAACAATTTTAAGAACAATGCATACGGCTCATACAAAGATAAAAATGGCCAATTTTTAGAATCCTTTGCCAATGCCATTGTAGAGATTGGTCGAATGGAACATTTTCCTGTTGTTGATTTATACCACAACAAAAAATTAAGTCATCCCAATTTGGTTCAGTTCAAACGGCTGAAAAATCCAAACACAGGCGAATATCAAAATTATACTTTCCCTGATTTTACCAACATTCCTTTTGATCCTGTCAAAGATGAATATCCTTATCCAATGGAGTCGATACAAATGACCTATGATGGTTTACATCCATCCGACAAAGGATATGAAGTCATTACTAAAGCTTTATTAAAAGAATTTAAATCTTTATAAAACGATGAAATCGAAATTATTTTATTTGAGCATTTGCTTATTAATGACAAGTGTAATTTATGCACAAGGTCCCAAGGTATTAGTTGTGACGGCCCATCCAGATGATGAAACTGGTTTTTCTGTTACGATGTTTAAAATTACGCATGAATTAAAGGGTATTGTGGATATGGCAGTGATGACCGATGGCGGTGGGGGATTTGCAGATTCACAATTAGGTGCGATGTATTACGGCTTAAATTTAACAGATTCAGTAACCGCTCGAAATCACCTGCCTTTGTTAAGAAAACAAGAAATTTTAAATGCTGGACGAATCATGGGCGTGCGAAATATGTTTTACATGGAGCAACCGGACGATTGGTATACAACTGATCCAACGCCTTATATCAGTGGCAAGAATTGGGATATTCCTTATGTGGAAAAGCGAATGGATCGAATTTTGGCAGATGGAGACTATGATTTTGTGATTACCATGCTTCCACATGCTGGCCAACATGGACATCATAAAACAGCTGTTTTAATGGGTTTAAGAGCAGTAAAAAGATATAAAGGAGCAAAGAAACCGATTATTATAGCTGGTAGCCCAGCTGCATTGAATGCAAAACCCAATGAATTTAGCCAATTAGAGGGTTTTCCAGAGACAAAAATTAAACCTAATTCACCTTCATTTATCTTAAATAGAGCTTTCCGATTTAAGGAAAATGATAAAGTAAGTTATAAGATTGTGGCTGATTGGGTCATTGCTGAATACAAATCGCAAGGAGCCATTCAAGAAAACGGAATTCATAAAACCGATTTAGAAATTTATCGATATTTTGATATCAATGACAGCAATGGAATCAATAAGGTAGACCAACTTTTTAAGGCTTTGGCGAAGAGTGGCTTTGCAGCACCTCCCAATCCTTGATTTTAGCGGGTTGATGTTCTTTCAAAACAATTTGATTTAGCTTTGGAATTAATTCAAGATACTGTTGAGAAATATTTTGAGTTTCTTGAGGATCTAAAGCTAAATCATATATTTCCCATGCTGCATTTGGATCTTTTTTGAGATTAGATTTAACCGCTTTTATGTTTTTTATCCGAATAGCAATCTGGCCTGATTTTTCAGGAAATTCAAAATATAAATAGGGGTGATTTTCTTGCTGACCTTTGTTTAATAAAGTAGGAAGAAATGAAATACCATCTGTTTTTGTAAGCTTTTGTTGAGTCAATTCAGCTAATGTAGCTAAGACATCGTATTGAGTAGATGGAAAGTCTTTTATTTGTCCACCGGGAATTACTCCAGGCCATCTAACAATCATGGGTTCTCTAATTCCTCCTTCGTATAAATCTTGCTTACGCCCCCTTAGTCCCGCAGTGCTATTAAAAAACTGAGTATCCACTCCACCCACATCAAAAGTAGCCCCATTGTCGCTAGAGAAAAAGATGATGGTTTTCTCATCTAATTGTTCTTTTTTGAGTGTTTCCAAAATCTTACCGACTTGCAAATCCAAGTAAGAAATCATTCCAGCGTAAGTTGCTTTTGGGTTTTTATTGGGAACATATCCTCTTTGACCCAAATAGGCACTATCCGGAAATGCATGAAGGTAGGGTTCAATAGCTACATCAGGAACTTGCAAAGAAAGATGAGGTAAAGGAAGAGGAAGATATAAAAAGAAGGGATTTGTTTTATTTTCTTGAATAAAATGGATGGCTTTTCCCATCATTTTGTCAACCACATATTCTTTGCCTTTGAATTTATCAAAATCCACATTTGTTGAATTCTTTTTTCCTTGGTATTCATGCACAAAAACGGATTGGTTTTTTAAGGTATCCCATTTTCCATTTTCCCAAAGATGAGTTGGGTAATAGTTATGTGCTTGTTTTTGATCCAATAACCCATAAAAATAGTCAAAGCCTTGTTTGTTTGGATTGCCTGTTCCGTTGGCCATTCCAAGCCCCCATTTGCCTATGGCAGCGGTTCGATAACCCGCATTTTTCATGAGATGGCCAATGGTGAATGTATTTTCTTCCAAAGGCATTTGTCCTTTTTCGGTTGAATCGCTGAAGCCACCTAATTCAAAGTTTCCTCTGATTTGAGAATGACCTGCATGTTTTCCAGTCAACAACATACATCTAGCTGGTGCGCAAACAGGTGCGGAAGTATAATGATGAGTGAATTTAATTCCTTGCCTAGCCATGGCATCGAGAAAAGGAGTTTTAATGATTTTTTGACCATAAGCACCAATTTCTCCATAGCCTAAGTCGTCCGCATAGATATAAATGACATTTGGTTTTTTTGATTTTGGACCAATGGCCATCGATTCAAAAGACAAAAACAGGATAAAAATGATGGGAATATAGATTTTCATGATCGTGTTCAAAACTTAATGGAGATTTGGATAATAAAGATAAACAACAATCTTGTTGCTTAAAAACATAGATTAGAATGGGAGGTACTGCATAAACATTTGTTATTTAATTAAAATATCCTATTTTTGCTACTCAATATGCAAAAGAAGATTCAATTTTTTCGGTTATTTATGTTTTTGCCCGTCCTATTTTGGTTGGTGGCAAAGCCTATAACGGTAACATCTTCACCATGCAAATTCGTTAAAACTTCTGCTCATTCTAAATCTAGTCAAGAAAAGTCAAGCCCACAGGCTACTTTTTACGCAGATCATCAAGTATATCAAGCAGCAGCGAATTTAAACATCGATTTTCCAACAGATTGGACCTTCAGTGCTCCGGTCTTTACTTTTTTTTCTGAGCAATTGCATCAAGTTAAATTGCCTGTTCAGATTCACAGAACTCAATTATTGAGCATTTTATTTACCCAATTTATCGCCACTCTGGCCCCTTGATATTGTCGGTTAATACATCGACAGAGTCAAAATCATTGTTTTAATTTCATTAATTTTTTATTCAAATGCGTTACAAAAATTTTATTGTATGGCTGAGTACAATTATATCAGCATTATGTATTTTCTTTCTTTCATTTACTTGGAAAGCAGGTGATTTAAGAGACCAGGCGGTTAAATATGCCACTTCTAAAGATGGCAAATATGATCCAGCAAAGCGTTTACATTTCATTGATTCGCTTTGGAAGCAACCTGTATATTTAGGTTTTACCTTTCAAGAAGTTACGAATTATGCATTGCACAAGGGTCTAGATTTGGAAGGCGGTTTACACGCGGTATTGGAAGTTTCTCCAATAGAAATATTAAGAGCTTTATCTGGAAAATCGAATGATCCAAATTTTGAGAAAGCTTTGGCACAAGCTAGTTTGCAACAAGCAACCTCTACCAAGCCTTTCAATGAATTGTTTTATGAGGAGTTTGCAAAGGTAGCACCTACACAAAAGTTAGCATCTGTTTTTGCTAATTCAGTTAATAGAGGTAAAATCAGTTCAACTTCTTCTGATTCTGAAGTTAAGAAAGTGATTGATGCTGAGATTGATGGAGCTGTGGATCGTGTTTACAAAATTATTCAAGCGCGTATCGATAAATTTGGTGTGGCTAACCCTAATATTCAACGTTTACCAGGTTCTAACCGTATTCAGGTTGAATTACCAGGTGTAGATAATCCAGAGCGTGCTCGTAAATTATTATCAGGAGCTGCGAAATTAGAGTTTATCGAGTGTTATGAGTTAAATGAGTATGGCACAGGTTTAAATGTATTAGGTTCTATTTTAGAGCGTGAAGAGAAGCAACCTGCTGTTCAAGCAAGTGCTTCAACAACTACTGCTAAGGATACTACAGCCAATTCATTGGGCAATCAATTAGCTGGAGCTGCTAAAAAAGATTCAGGAAAAGCGAAGACTGATACTACTGCTGGTTCTGCCTTGACTAAATTATTTTTACCTATTGGAAATGGTTTAGGAGTTTATAGAAAAGATACAGCGCGTGTGAATGCATTGTTCCGCCGTGCAGATGTGAAAGCTTTGTTCCCAGCTAATTTATCTTTCGCTTGGGCAGCTAAAGGAATTCCTGCTACAAATGGTGATGAAATATTGACATTAGAAGCTTTGAAAAAAGGAGAAGGTCAAAATGCTCCTTTAGAAGGAGATGTGATTACAGATGCAGCGCAGGATTATGATCAAGCTGGTCGTGCAGAAGTAACTATGTCGATGAACGGAACTGGAGCTCGTATTTGGAAAAATTTAACAGGTGCTAACGTAGGCCGTCGAATTGCAATCGTTTTAGATGGTTATGTGTATTCTGCACCAGTGATCAATGGAGAAATTCCAGGAGGACGTTCTTCTATTTCTGGTTCATTTACAGTTGAAGAAGCAAAAGATTTAGCGAACGTATTAAAAGCAGGTAAATTACCAGCTCCAACACGAATTGTAGAAGATGCATTCATTGGCCCATCTTTAGGAAATGAATCAATTAATCAAGGATATATGTCGATGGGCTTAGGTTTATTATTAGTAATCATCTTTATGATTGGTTATTATGGTGCACCATGTTGGATGGCGAATTTGTCATTATTATTTAACGTATTCTTTATTGCTGGAGTTTTGGTTCAAATCCAAGCAGCCTTAACATTGCCGGGTATTGCGGGTATCGTTTTAACATTGGGTATGGCGGTTGATGCCAACGTATTGATTAATGAGCGTATTCGAGAAGAATTACATGCTGGAAAAGGATTGCTAGATGCCATCAATATGGGTTATGAAAAAGCATTAAGTGCGATCTTAGATGGAAATATTACTACCGTTTTAGTGGGTGTAATTTTGATTATTTTTGGTTCAGGTTCAGTGAAAGGATTTGGTGTTACACTTTGTATTGGTTTGGTTACATCGGTGTTTACAGCAGTGTATATTTCTCATATTTTAATTGATTGGATGGCAAAAAGAGCTATCAAAGCAGGAAAAGAGAAAGAAATGACCTTTGAAACATTTATTTCTAGAGATTTATTCAAAGGAATGAATTTTGATTTCATTGGAAAACGTAAATATTCATACTGGATTTCTTGGGGCTTAATTACGGCTGGTGCTGTGGTCTTGTTTATGCAAGGTGGATTTAACCTAGGTGTAGACTTCAAAGGTGGTCGTTCGTATGTAGTAGAGTTTTCTAAGCCAGTAGAAGCAGGATTAGTGAAAGAAGCATTGAAAGATGATTTCAATGGAGTAGGTTCTGAGGTGAAGACTTATAATGGTCAAACTAAATTGAAGGTTACTACTTCTTATTTAGTAGAAGATGCATCTATCCAAGCAAACCAAACTGTAAGAACGGCATTGGAAAAGGGATTGAGCGAGTTTTCAGCAAGCAATCCTAAGATTTTGTCTGAATCTAAAGTAGGAGCAACCGTAGCGGATGATATTTTGACGCAATCTTTTGTTTCTATTTTCTATGCATTGATTGCCATCTTTGTTTATATCTTGATTCGTTTCCGCAAATGGCAATACTCGCTTGGAGGTATCATCGCCTTGTTACACGATACTTTAGTGGTATTGGGTATGGTTGGTATCGTTCGTTTGTTTGGCTTTGAATTAGAAGTTGACCAAGTATTTATTGCAGCTATCTTAACAGTTATTGGTTATTCCATCAATGATACCGTGGTTGTATTTGACCGTATACGTGAGGAAATTGGTGTAAATCCTGATTTGGGTAATAAGCCATTGATGATCAAAACCATCAATGAGTCCATTAACCATACCATGTCACGTACGGTAATGACAGCTACCACCGTATTCTTAGTAGTAACAGTCTTGTTATTCTTCGGTGGAGATGTATTAAGAGGTTTCTCTTTCGCCATGTTTATTGGTGTTGTATTTGGTGCATATTCTTCTATATTTGTAGCTGCACCTATTGTAATCGACTTAGGTACGTCGAAAAAAGAAAAGAAATAAATTCATTAGGCCGGTGCAATAATTGCACCGGCTTTTTAATGATTTCCATTTAAAAATTTGATGCTATGAGCAACAGTATTTGGAGAAAAAAACCGTTGGAAGCCTATGCTGCCGATGTTAAAAACAATCAATTAAAACGTGTTCTTGGAAAATGGGCTTTGACCTCTTTAGGTATTGGAGCTGTGATTGGGGGAGGTATTTTTACCTTAACTGGAATTGCTGCACATGACTGGGCTGGTCCTGCATTGGCATTATCCTTTGTGATGGCAGGTGTAGCCTGTACGTTTGCAGCATTATGTTATGCTGAATTTGCTTCAATTTTGCCAGTAGAAGGCTCCGCTTATGCCTATTCATATGGTACTGTGGGTGAATTTTTTGCTTGGTTCATTGGCTGGAACCTAATTTTGGAATACATGATGGGAGCTACTACGGTGGCTGTGGCCTGGTCTGGGTACTTTGAAAAACTATTACATCTCTTCAACATCAACTTACCGATTTATCTCACCAATGACCCTGTGACTGCAGCTGAAAAAGCAGAAAAGCTTCGTGCGGCAGGTGAAGTGGTACCTGATTTTTCTTTTGCTTTTAATTTACCTGCATTCCTTATTGTTTGGGGTGTAACTTGGGTTTTAGTGAAAGGAATCAAAGAAGCAGCAAGTACCAATAACCTAATCGTTATCATGAAAGTGGCTGCTGTTATTTTCGTAATTGTTGTAGGTGCATTTTATGTGGATACGGCTAATTGGCATCCATTTATTCCTGATGCCGTGATTGATGAATCTGGTGCTCAGCATTATGGTTTCAATGGTGTCGTTACAGCGGCAAGTATTATTTTCTTTGCTTACATTGGTTTTGATGCCGTTTCTACGCAAGCAGGAGAGGCGATCAATCCGAAAAAGGATATGCCGTTTGCCATTATAGCATCTTTATTGATTTGTACCATTCTTTATATCGCGGTTTCATTGGTGTTGACAGGTATGATGAAT
>JBJTNH010000080.1:0-36040 GCA_046073945.1 Aquirufa sp.
AATTAGTCAATTAGAGCGAATCTCTAATCTTTCTGCCGACGAAGCTAGACAACAATTAATGGATGCTTTAAAGGCTGAAGCAGAAAGCAAAGCAAGCTCGATTGTAAAAACTGCTATTGAAGAAGCGAAACTGACAGCCACCAAAGAAGCAAAAAAGGTGGTGATTGAAACCATCCAAAGAACAGCAGCTGAAAATGCGATTGAAAACTGTGTTTCTGTTTTCAACATTGAATCAGATGATGTGAAAGGTAAAATTATTGGTCGTGAAGGAAGAAATATCCGTGCTTTAGAATCTGCAACAGGTGTAGAATTTATTGTGGATGATACTCCGGAAGCCATCATAATTTCTGGTTTTGACCCAGTTAGAAGAGAAATTGCTCGACTATCTTTGCACCGTTTAGTACAAGATGGACGTATTCACCCTGCAAGAATTGAAGAGGTGGTGAATAAAACTAAAAAGAATATTGAAGATGAAATTGTTGAAATTGGAGAAAAAACGGTGATCGATTTAGGGATTCACGGTTTGCATCCAGAGTTAATAAAAATGGTCGGCAGAATGCGTTTCCGTTCTTCTTATGGTCAAAATTTATTACAACACTCCCGAGAAGTAGCTAAGCTTTGCGCAACGATGGCTGCCGAATTAGGGTTAAATGTAAAATTAGCCAAGAGAGCTGGATTATTACACGATATTGGTAAAGTATGGCATGAAGAACCAGAATTACCACATGCTGTTTTGGGCATGGAATTGGCACAAAAGTACAAAGAACATCCAGAGGTATGTAATGCCATTGGCGCTCACCATGATGAAATTGAAATGACCTCTTTGATTTCTCCAATCATCCAAGTATGTGATGCGATTTCAGGATCTAGACCAGGTGCTAGACGCGAAATGATGGAATCATACATGAAGCGATTGAGAGATTTAGAAACATTAGCTACTTCATTTGATGGAGTTCAAAAATGTTATGCTATTCAAGCAGGACGTGAACTTAGAATCATGGTAGATTCCGAAAATGTAAGTGATGAAAAAGCGTCAAATTTATCTTTTGATATTTCACAAAAAATCGAAAAAGAAATGCAATACCCAGGCCAAATCAAAGTAACGGTAATACGTGAAATGAGGTCAGTAAATTTTGCAAAATAAAAATAGAATGTTGTAATTTAAGGCTGTTTCTCTGAAGCAGCCTTTTTTATTTCTATGGAAATCAAACAACCTATAAGTCCAGAAGACTGGAAACAATATTATGCACTTCGATTCGAAGTATTAAGAGAACCTTGGAATCAACCTTTAGGTTCAGAAATCCTACAAGATGAAGAGTTGGCGATTCATGCGATGATAGTAGAGAACGATCAAGCATTGGCTGTAGCACGATTGCATGAAGCAACAAAAGGAATTGGACAAGTGAGATGCGTTGCGGTAAAAACAAAACATCAGGGCAAAGGCCTAGGAAAGATCTTGATGAACTATTTGGAAGAGGAAGCGAAAAAAAGAGGAATGCATCAAATCATTTTAGAAGCGAGAGAAAATGCAGTTCCGTTTTATGAAAATTTGGGATACCGAATAAGCAAAGAATCCTATCTTCTTTTCGGTGAAATCCAACATTATACAATGCTTAAACAATTATGAGATATGAGGTATGAATTATGAGTTCCTTTTTTCATAATTCATACCTCATAAGTACTAATGTGTATGCTCTAATCCTTGAGCACTTGGAATTTGATTAAACTCAATCCCCAATTTTTTGGCATCTTTAAATGCTTCTTTCGGCTTGATACTCAAAATTTGAAACAACTCTTGGTCCGATTTAGCATCTGGATTAGGGGTTGTCAATAAAACATCTCCTGAAAAAATAGAGTTTGCACCTGCCATAAAGCAAAATGCTTGTCCTTCATAATTCAACTCTAATCTACCCGCTGATAATCTAACCGCCGATTTAGGCATCATAATTCTCGCTGTGGCAATCACACGAACCAAATCCCAAACAGAGGCTGTTGCTTGATTTTCAAAAGGAGTTCCTTCAACGGGAACTAAATTATTTACAGGTACCGATTCTGGGTGTTCAGGTAAATTGGCTAAAGTCAACAACATCCCAATTCGATCTGCTGAGGATTCCCCCATTCCAATAATTCCACCGGAACAAACTGAAATCTTCGCTTTACGAACATTACCTAAGGTTTCTAACCGATCTTGGTAAGTTCTAGTAGAAATTACATCTTCATAATAATCTTCACTCGTATCTATATTATGATTATACGCATATAATCCAGCATCTTTCAACTTCTCTGCTTGTTCTTCTGATAGCATCCCTAAAGTACAACAAACCTCCATGCCCAAAGAGTTAACCCCTTTTACCATCTCTAATACCTTATCGAAATCTTTGTTATCACGAACCTCTCTCCAAGCTGCACCCATACAAAAGCGTGAGCTTCCATTATCCTTTGCTCTTACTGCGGCAGAAATCACCTCCTCATAGGGCAATAATTTTTGAACTTTCACATTGGTATGGTACCTAGCAGCTTGCGAGCAATAGGAACAATCCTCTGGACAACCGCCTGTTTTGATCGAAAGTAACGTACTAATTTGCACCTCATTAGGATCATGATGTTGACGATGCACAATTGCTGCTTGCTATACTAAATCCAAAAATGGTTGATGATATATTTTTTCGACTTATTCTCTATTCCAATTATTTCGAATCATAATTTTTAATATTTAATCAAAGATACTAGCTGAATTTCAATAAATCACGTGAAATTCTATTCAAGTTCCATCATAAATGGCATCATTGTCAAAAAGCCTTCTCTTTTTTTCATTTTATCTAATTCCCAAATGGATTTTGCCCATGGAAATTTCGATTTTGTAAAACGTTCTTCTAAACTTGTTTCTGAGCTTGCTGAATCCAAAATTTCATCCAAAAATGATTTTGCTTTCGGATAAACCACCACTTTATACGAACCAGATTTCAATTTCACTTTATTGGCAGCTAATTCAATGGCCTTATCTAATCCACCCAATTCATCCACTAATCCAATCTCTTTCGCCTGAGAACCAGTCCATACTCGACCACCTGCCAACGATTTCAAACGCTGAATCGACATTTTTCTGCCTGCTGCTGCTTTAGAGGTAAAAGACTCATAACCTTGGTTAACCATATTTTGAACGACAGACTTTTCAAAATCTGACATTTGACCTAAAGAAGTCATAAAGCCTGAGTTAGCATGTGTATTTACATGATCTTGCGTAATACCCAACTTATTTTTTAAGAAATTATCCAAATTTAGCCATTGTGCGAAAATCCCAATAGATCCAGTAATGGTAGTTGGCTGAGCAACAATAGCATCCGCTCCCATGGCCATGTAGTATCCACCGGATGCTGCATAATTAGACATAGAAGCAATGACAGGTTTTACTTTTTTGGCCAATAATATTTCTCTCCACATTATTTCAGAAGCCAAGGAAGATCCTCCTGGAGAATCGATTCTCAAAACAATAGCCTTTACCGATTTATTATCTCTTAATTTTTTCAACTCTTTGACAAAATCATCTGAACCAATACTTCCATCTCCCCCTTTTGTTCCCACAATTTCACCCTCAGCGATTAAAACACCTATTTTATCAGTCCCTTCCACTTTCTCAATTGGATTTTTAGCCTTCAAATAGTCGTTCAATTTCACATACGAAATGTCGTCGCTTGTTTTGATCTTTAATTTATTTTTTAAAATAGATTCAAATTCATCCCAATATCCTAACTTCAACATTCCCAATTTTTCAGCATTTTTGGGATTAAATGCTTGTAAGCTATCTGCAATTTTATTTAGCCTATCAACAGGTATATGAACGGATTTAGAAATTTTTGCAAAAACTTGTTGATTGATTGATTGCAGAAAAGATAAGGTTTGCATTTTGTTTTCCGCACTCATATCTTCTCGAATAAATGGTTCTACAGCTGATTTAAATTGACCAACTCGAAACACCATCGGCTCAATTTCTAATTTATCAAAAGCCTTTTTGAAGAACATGTATTGTGCACTAATTCCATTAAAATCTAACAAACCTGCAGGATTCAAATATACTTTATCTGAAACCGAAGCGATGTAATACGCTTTTTCAGAATAAGCATTTGAATAGGTATAAACAAACTTTCCAGAGTTCTTGAATTTTTCAATCGCATCCCTGATTTCCGTTAATTGAGCAAATCCCGCCACAGGAAAACTAACATCCACATATAAACCTTTGATATTTGCATCCACTCGAGCTCTTTCTAGTGCTGCAATAATTTGAACCAATCCAACTGATTCTGTATTCGACAAAAATGGGCCTGCTAAATCAGAAAATGGATTTTCCTCCGTAGAGGCATTTTCAACGATGGGATGATTTAAATTTAATTTTAAAATCGAATTTTCTTTTACTTCGTATTCTGATTCAGAACTGCTCATAGCAGAACCTATTCCAACAATGAAAATAAAACTAAGTAATGAAAACAGAAATAAACCGATAATAGTCGCTAGGGTATATTTGACGAATTGCCACATAAATTGAAATGTTTAATTTGAATTACAAGTTTCGACATTATTTTACAAAAATTCAGTAAAATAATGTCGAATGGAAAAATTCTTCAAACAATGGAAATATAACTATCCGAAATTTTTACGATAATCTTCTCTTGACTGGCGAATTACTTCATGGGCAATATCTCTTCCATAAACTTCATCTATATCTACTGCATTAGATGTTGTTTCTCCAGGTAGCATTTTATAGGTCCAAAAATAATGACGTAATCTTTGAACAATATCTTTTGGGGCATCAGAAATATCTCTCCATTTGCCATAAATAGGGTCATCTTTCAATACAGCAATGATTTTATCATCAGCTTCACCTTTATCAATCATACGAATTCCTCCAATTGGTATAGCTTGACAAAGGATATCTCCATGGGTGATGGCTCTTTCCGACAAAACCAAAATATCTAATGGGTCACCATCACCTTGTGTAATGTCTTTTCCTGAATATTTTCTGGCTAGTTCCGCAATTCCTTCTGCACAATAAGTTTGTGGTAAAAAACCATACAAAGCAGGTACGATATTGGAAAATTTTTGTGGACGGTCGATCTTCAAATACCCAGTTTGTTTATCAATTTCATATTTAACTGTATCTGTCGGTACAATTTCAATAAACGCTGTTACTTGTTCTGGCATTTGATCCCCTATTTGAATACCGTGCCATGGATGTGCTTTGAAAAAATTTCTATTCATAATATCTTTTATTTTATCTACTTAGGATTAAAATCTTGGCAAATTACAAAAATTCAATCAAATTCTTTTCAAGACCGCATGACATAAAACATAATATTAATACGACATTGACCACTTAAATTTTTAGGCTTTCCATTAAAATGATTAAATTTGCGGTTTGATTTTAAAAATATGATTTACCCTATCATTCCATACGGAGACCCAGTGCTAAGAAAAGTAGCGAAGGATATTGAATTTGGAAGTATTGATTTGATCAAACTTTCGGAAGATATGTTTGAAACGATGTATGCCGCAAGTGGAGTAGGCTTAGCTGCACCTCAAATTGGAAAAGATATTCGTCTTTTTGTGGTAGATGGTAGACCGATGAATGAAGGAGAAGATGAAGAAGATATTGATCCTTCATTGATTGATTTCAAAAAAGTATTTGTCAATCCAACTATCATTGATGAAACGGGCGAAGAATGGGGTTTTGAAGAAGGTTGTCTTTCTATTCCTGGAATTCGAGGAGAAGTTTTTAGACCTGAATACGTCAAAATACACTATTGGACAGAAAAGGGAGAGGAAAAGGAAGAAGTATTTGAAGGTTTAGCGGCAAGAATTATTCAGCACGAATATGGTCATATAGAAGGAATCTTGTTCACGGATCACCTTAATGTGGTCAAAAAAAGATTAATAAAAAATAAATTAACAGACATTACAAAAGGTAAAGTTTCAGTTGATTATAAAATGAAATTTACCCGTTAAAAATAAAAAATGAAGATTTCTCTTAATTGGCTCAGCGATTTTATTGACATTTCAAAACTTCCTCAGAAAGGCAGCAACGAAGAACTTGACATACTTTTAACCAACACAGGCTTGGAAGTAGAAGGCATCGAAGCTCATGAAACTATTCCAGGAGGACTAAAAGGATTTGTGGTTGGTGAAGTATTGACATGTGAAAAATTTCAAGTCAAAGAAAAAACCTTGAGTTTAACAACAGTAGATGCAGGTTTAGATGAAATTTTAACCATTGTTTGTGGTGCATCAAATGTGGCACAAGGACAAAAAGTAATTGTTGCTACTCCAGGCACTACTTTATTTGATAAAGAAGGAAAAGAATTATTCAAAATCGAAAAAAGAAAGGTTTACGGTCAACCTTCCGAAGGAATGATTTGCGCAGAGGATGAAATTGGCATTGGCGATTCGCACGACGGTATATTAATACTTGATACTGCGCTAGCAAATGGTACTCCAGCAGCTCAATACTTTCAATTATCTTCGGACAATGTATTAGAAATTGGTCTAACACCCAATAGAGCCGATGCTGCCTCCCATTGGGGTGTAGCTAGAGATATTCGTGCAGTGAGTGGTATTGAAATCAAATTACCTTCTACTGATTCTTTCCGAGTAAATAATAATGATTTCCCGATTCAAATTGACATCAAAGATGATGGATGTACTCGTTTTTGTGGTTTAAGTATCGATCAAGTAAAAGTAGGTCCATCTCCAGAATGGTTACAGGAGCGATTAAAGGCGATTGGATTAAGACCTATTAATAACATCGTAGATATCACCAATTTTATTTGCCATGGTTTGGGTCAACCCATGCATGCGTATGATTGGAATAAAATTCAAGGTGGAAAATTAATAGTTCAAACATTATCTGCAGGATCCATCTTCAAAACCTTGGATGGAATTGAAAGGAAACTTTCAGGGGAAGAGATCATGATTTGTGACGCAAATGGTCCCATAGGATTAGCAGGTGTAATGGGCGGAGAGGATTCTGGAATCCAAGAAAATACAACACGTGTATTTTTAGAAGTTGCCCATTTTAAACCCGAGAGAATTAGAAAAGCCTCTCAACAACATAGTTTAAAAACAGATGCTTCTTTTAGATTTGAAAGAGGAACAGATATCGAAGCAAAATTATTTGCTTTGAAATATGCGACCCTATTAATTCAAGAATTAGCTGGAGGTGTAGTTTCCTCTGAAATCACAGATATTTATCCCAACAAACCTGAATTAGCGGAAATTTCAACCACTTATCAGCGCATCAAAGATTGGATGGGGATTGAATTACCTCAAGAAAAAATTCAAGAGATTCTAACCTCTCTCGATTTTCAATTGAAGGATATTTCAAAAGATGGATTTACAGTTATTGCACCTGCCTATCGTGTAGATGTGACTCGTGAAGCAGATTTAATTGAAGAGATTTTACGTATACATGGTTTAGATAATATCCCATTATCGGATCATTTAAGCGCTGCATTTGTTTCAGAATTTCCTGCATTGGACAAAGAAAAAATCCAACAAGACACTGCATTGAGTTTAGCAGCAAAGGGTTTTAATGAAATCATTTCAAATTCATTGACAAAAGCTGAATATCATACATTTATTCAAAGTGAATTAAATTTTGAAGATGTTGAAATCTTGAATAAGCTTTCCGAAGATTTGGGCGTATTGAGACAAAGCATGGTTTTCAATGGTTTGGAAGCCTTATCTCATAATATCAACCGAAGACAAAAAGATTTAAAGTTTTTTGAATTTGGAAAAACCTATCATAAAAAAACGCCTAAATACCTTGAAAAAAGGCATTTAACATTATATATGACGGGATTATTGAATGGTGAAACGTGGGATAATGCTCCACAAAAAGTACAACTACACCATTTATATCAAGTTTGCCAGGCTATTATGGTCCAATTAGGAGGAAAAGCATTTGAAGCTGAAGCCATCGAAAAATCGAGTTTATTTGCTTATGGATTAAAAATTTCAATCCAGAAAAAAACTTGTTTAGAGCTTGGTATGGTACACCCCAATTTGGCAAATAAATTCGACATCAAACAAGATGTATTTATGGCTGATTTTGATTGGGATTATTGGTTAAAACAAGAGAAAAAAGATTTTACCTACCAAGAAATATCTAAATTCCCGGAAGTAAGAAGAGATTTATCTTTGGTAATAGATAAAACTACTACTTTCCAAGAAATCAAAAAAGTTGCTCAACAGACTGAGAAAACACTTCTTAAATCGATTAGTATTTTTGATGTATATGAAGGCAAAAATTTAGGTGAAGGAAAAAAATCTTATTCTGTTTGTTTCATTTTGCAAGATGAAAATCAAACGTTGACAGACAAAGTAATTGATTCAACAATGGAGAGATTGATGAAGAGTTTTGAAAAAGACTTAGGTGCAGTAATTAGGAAATAAAGATAACTAAATCAATAAAAAAGCCCTTTTCAGGGCTTTTTTATTATCTCTTAAACATATTTCCCAAGTTTGGCATTTTCATTTTGCCATCTTGAACTTTGTTCATCATCTTCATCATTTTACGCATATCTTCAAATTGTTTCAGAAGATTATTGACTTGTTGAATAGATGTTCCAGAACCTTTGACGATTCTATTTTTTCGAGATGGATTTAAAATATCGGGATTCTGACGTTCCTTGATTGTCATAGATTGAATGATTGCTTCAATAGGTTTGAATGAATCATTGGAAACATCTACATCTTTAATGGCTTGTCCCATGCCAGGAACCATTCCCATCAAATCTTTGATATTACCCATTTTCTTGATCTGCTGCAATTGAGCATAAAAATCTTCAAATGAGAAATTATTTTGACGTATTTTCTTATTTAAACGTGCTGCTTCGTCTTCATCAAAAGCTTGTTGAGCTCTTTCAACCAATGAAAGAACGTCGCCCATACCTAAGATACGGTTTGCCATACGATCAGGATAAAACTGATCCAAAGCCTCCATTTTCTCACCGGTAGAAATAAATTTAATTGGTTTTTCTACTACTTGGCGGATGGACAAAGCTGCACCACCACGAGAATCACCATCTAATTTCGTTAAAACAACGCCATCAAAATCCAATCGGTCATTGAAGGTTTTAGCTGTATTTACGGCATCTTGACCTGTCATGGAATCCACAACGAACAAAATTTCAGTCGGCTTTATGGCTTGTTTCACTGCTGCGATTTCATTCATCATCGCTTCATCTACTGCCAAACGTCCTGCAGTATCCACAATTACCACCTTCTTACCCATCTTGCGAGCATAAGAAAGTGCATTTTCTGCAATTGAAACAGCATTTTTATTTTCGGGCTCTGCATAAACCTCTACTCCTACTTGCTCTCCCAAAACCTTCAACTGGTCGATAGCGGCAGGACGATAAATATCACATGCAACCAATAAAACTTGGCGACCTGACTTTTTGATATATTGAGCTAATTTTCCAGAAAACGTAGTCTTTCCTGATCCTTGTAAACCTGCTATTAAAACAACAGAAGGATCTCCTTTTAAATTAATTTCTTGTTTTTGACCACCCATCAAATTCGTCAATTCTTCATGAACGATTTTAACGAGTAATTGACCAGGTTCTACAGAAATAAGAATTTTTTGACCTAAGGCTTGCTCTTTAATGCGATCCGTAATCTCTTTTGCCACTTTATAGTTCACATCGGCGTCCATCAAAGCACGACGAATTTCCTTAACAGTAGCTGCTACGTTTACATCAGTAATACGACCGTTCCCCTTTAGGGTACGCATCGCGGTGGTCAATTTGGAACTTAAACTCTCAAACATATTCTTAATTAATTGAAAAAGGAATGCAATTTACGTTTTTTAAGGGAATTTTATTCAAATAAAATGGTCTTATTCTGATGAATAAATACACGAACTTCTAAAACCATTTTAATCGCTTTGGCTAAAACGATTTTTTCTACTTCTTTTCCCGCTTTAGACATATCTTTTGCCGATTGTGTATGGTTCACTGAAACAACATCTTGACAAATTATTGGACCTTCGTCCAAATCATCTGTTACAAAATGAGCTGTTGCTCCGATGATTTTTACACCCCGATTAAATGCTTGTTGGTAGGGATTGGCACCTATAAATGCTGGCAAAAAGGAATGATGAATATTGATCATCTTTCCCAGATATTGAGATGCAAATTGAGAAGATAAAATTCGCATATATTTTGCCAGTATAATTAAATCAGGTTGATATTCTTCGATTTTACTTCCAATTAATTCTTCATGCGCTTCTCTCTCCATACCATCCGCAGAAATGAAATGGAATGGGATACCAAATTGTTTACAAATGGGTTCAAGCGTATCGTAATTACCAATGACTGCCTCAATCGAAAATGGCAAATCTTTGAATTGATTTTTGATTAAAAGATCTCCTAAACAATGATGTTCCTTTGTAACCAAAACTACGACCCTTTTTAAAAAGGGAGGAATAATTTCGACGATAGACTGAGCTGGCAATAAATCAATCATTTGATTCCTTAATTCCCCAATATCACAATGCCCAGTAAAAGAAATACGCATAAAAAAACGATTGCTAGGTTCATCAACAAATTCGTTTGTGCGGGTAACATTCAATAATTTATCAAAAAGTACGCCTGTTATTTTATGTACCAAACCCTTTTCGTCACTACAAGCAATCTTAATTACAGTCTCCATTAAAAAATATTGATAAATTTTACAAATTTACCCCAAAATAATGGAGTAAAAAAGATTTAGTATATACCTTTGCAGGATTATTGAATCTCATAGAAAAGATATTCACCAAACATTTAAATTACTGAAACGTAAAATGGAAAAAATTAAAGTAGCCAATCCGGTAGTGGAACTTGATGGCGATGAAATGACCCGTATTATTTGGAAGTTCATCAAGGACAAATTAATATTACCTTATTTAGATTTAGACATCAAATATTATGATTTAGGTGTAGAATATCGTGATGAGACCAATGATCAAGTTACTATTGAAGCTGCAGAGGCTATCAAAAAATATGGTGTAGGTATCAAATGTGCTACAATTACTCCTGATGAAGCTCGTGTAACTGAGTTTGATTTGAAGCAAATGTGGAAATCGCCCAATGGAACGATCCGTAACATTTTGGATGGAACTGTTTTCAGAGAGCCAATCGTTTGTTCAAATGTACCAAGATTAGTACCAAACTGGACTGCTCCTATCATGATTGGTCGTCACGCTTTTGGAGACCAATACCGTGCAACTGATTTTGTTACGAAAGGAAAAGGTAAATTAACGGTAACTTTCACTCCAGAAGATGGTGGTGAAGCACAATCTTTTGAAGTATATAATTTCAAAGGAGATGGTGTTGCTTTAACAATGTACAACACAGATGAGTCGATCAAAGGATTTGCTCACTCTTGTTTCAATATGGCTTTGAGCAAAGGATGGCCTTTATATTTATCAACTAAAAACACCATTTTGAAAAAATACGATGGTCGTTTTAAAGATATCTTTGAAGAAATCTACCAAAGTGATTACAAAGCGAAATTTGATGCTGCAGGAATCGTTTATGAGCACCGTTTAATTGATGACATGGTTGCATCTGCTTTGAAGTGGAATGGTAATTTTGTTTGGGCTTGTAAAAATTATGACGGAGACGTTCAATCAGATACAGTTGCTCAAGGTTTCGGTTCATTGGGATTAATGACTTCGGTATTAATTACTCCAGATGGTAAAGTGATGGAAGCAGAAGCTGCACATGGTACCGTTACTCGTCACTATCGTGATCACCAAGCTGGAAAACCAACTTCAACAAATCCAATCGCATCAATCTTTGCTTGGACAAGAGGTTTAGAATTCCGTGGTAAATTAGATAACAACAATGCTTTGATTCATTTCTGCCAAACCTTAGAAAAAGTTTGTGTTGAAACGGTAGAATCAGGTAAAATGACGAAAGATTTAGCTGTTTGTATTCATGGAAACAAAGTAAACCATGGAGAACATTATTTATATACAGAAGAATTCTTAGCTGCATTAGATCAAAATTTACAAGCAGCGTTGGCAAAGTAATATTTGTTGATTTTCAATTAAAAAAGCTCAAGAATTTTATTCTTGAGCTTTTTTATTGACTGAACTTAAAATTTCTATTTGGAAATAATCAAGGCTTTTTCGTAAACGTGATTAGATGCATTTAGGATTAAAAAGTATTTTCCTTCTCCTAGTTCACTCACATTAAATCCATAAACACCGTCTTCATTTATTTTACCGTTTAACATCTGTCTTCCATCAAAGCTGTATAAAGCATAAGTAGCATTTTTAAGATTTGAAATGGATTGTACATTGACCAAATCATTTGCTTTCGCAGGATTTGGATAAATTGTCAAGCCACCATCTTCAGGTACTTTATAGGTATAATCGGCAAAAGCTGAAATACAAGTTGGACCATTCACGTATTTTTTGGCGACGGCAACACCATAATTTCCTGAATCAAATACCCGCAAATAAGCTCCTTTTTCAGTTAAAATATTTTTATTAAACGTCCAATAATAATCAGTGTCAATCAATTTTAGCCCTCCATATAAATAATATGGAGAAGTCATCGTGATTGTTGTAGGTTCTGGTGTTGAATACAATTTAGTTTTAACAGGGGATGAAAAATCAGATTTACAATTATTATCATCGATGGTATACACTTGAAAAACCCCTGCTTTATCTACAATTATTGACTTATTCGTTTCACCTGTTTTCCATACAAATTTTGAAGCGCCATTTGTAGCGACTAATTCAACGGTTTTTCCGGAACAAATCAAAGTATCACCAATCGCATTAATGATGGGTTTAACAGGATTAGGATTAACTTTAACGTACAAAGGATTTGAAAAAGGAGAAACACATTGATGAAAATCAATAGTTTTAACTTGAAACATTCCAGTTTTTGAAACTAGCAAAGAATCGACAGTTTGACCCGAATTCCATTCAAATCGGCCTGCACCATTAATGGCTTGTAATTTCACCAATCCACCATCGCAAAAGACCGTATCACCCTTTGCTATAACATTCGGGCTAAAGGGATTAGGCCAAACGGTTACATAAATATTATTGGAAGGTTTTGATTGACATTTATTGGAATCAATAGTAGCAACATGGTAAGTGCCTGATTTAGCAACTTTGATGGATGTTAAATTTTCTCCCGTTGACCAAATCAATTTATCAGCTCCCATGCTTGCAAGTAATTCAACTGATTTACCTTCGCAGAATAGGGTATCACTTGCAGCAGAAACGACAGGTGGTGTTGGCAGAGCTAATGCTGTAATTTTCAAGGAATCGGAATAATCGGATTTACAATTATTCGCATCTATGGTTACCACTTTGGCATACATCGATTTCCTTATACTGACAAGTTGAGTTTTTTCACCTGTATTCCATTCATATTTGCCGAGCCCATTGGTAGCCATCAAATCGGCTTTAAGGCCGTCACAAAATGTAGTACTGGAATTAGCAATTACCAACGGTTTATTGGGCTTAGGCAATTTGGTCAGCTTGATGGTATTTGATGTTACAAAACAATTATTCTTATCTACAACATGCACTTGAAAAGAGCCCGAACCAGCTAACTTAATCGATTGTGTTGTATCGCCCGAAATCCATTGATAAGATTTATACTCACTTTTAACAAATAACTCATTTAAGGTTCCATCACAATAAGTGGAATCCTTCGTTACGTTTAAAACCAAAGCGGGAGTCAACGTAAAATTATTTACACGAAAACTAGGCACTTTAAATCTCAATCCAATACTATCAACCAAAACAAGCGAATAAAAGTCAGGTACTAAATTTGAATATTCTAAGTTCGAACCAACATATTGATTCGAAGAATTATATAATTCTACCTTTGCTTTGCTAGAATTAATCACAAAATGATTGGAATTATTCGTTCCACAATCTTTGGATAAAATTGGCAATAAATTCGCAGAAGTGGGTTGGGAAGCTGCTAGAAAATCAGGGTTGATTTTATTTAACCAAGTATTGGCTACCTGATTAAAATAATCTTTAGTAAAATGCACGCAATAGGAGTCTAAATCACCTTTACGGGGAATTTCAATATCATCCGTATATGGTCCTTGAAATAACTGTGATAAGTTAGAATCCGTTAAAAATTGTAATTGAGCATCGGCAATTTGGCTATTATAATCTACGACACAAGTACCATTATCATTCCTGATTGCATAAAAAGAGGCTTGAGCAATTACCCAAGGAATATCTTCACCAATATCTTTTCTAAAAGTAGAAATTAATTCTTTCAAGTAGCTTTTATAAACACTAGGCAACATTCGTTGATAGGAATCTGTTTCACCATTGTGCCACAAAACAGCACGAATGCCATTCTTTTTTCCATAAATTTCTGCTGCTTTTTTCAAATTCATGTATGGATAACCGTCTTGATAATACAAACCTGCTACCCAAGGATTTTCCGTTAACAGTCCTCTAGAAGACTCAGCCCAGTTTCTAATAGAGGTTCCTCCCCAAGCTGCATTAAAAAAGCAAATAGGAACATTGTATTTTTTCGCAAGAGAGTCTCCTAAATTTGCCCAATAATAATTAGTTCCACCAGTTGGTCCAATGATTGCATCCTTACTAAGCTGCTTGTATACATTTTCAGGGAAATCAAAACTCCCATTTGGAATTGGCAGAAAATCATCATTAGCTCCACTGACTGAACTTATCCGATTACTGAAACTAGCCGAATTCACACGATCATCTAATGCGCCAACATCACCGGGATACTTTTCAACACCTTGAGCATTAGATTGTCCGGCTATGATAAAATTTTCACCGACACCAACTCTAGACAAGGTAACAGAATCTGTTTCAATTCCATTAGATATTAATTTTATTTTTAATGAATACCATCCACCTTTAGCGGTAATTTTCCCTTGATAAAACCCACCCAATGGATTCGTGTCTAAATCAGTCCAAGGAATCGCAGTACCTTGATTCGCTTGTACTGGGACTAATTGATATCGAATTAAAGTAGCACTTGATGGGCAATTTCCTAAAACAGAAAATTCTGCTTGATTATCATTATTTCTTTGAAAGACTTGTCTTTGATACGGATAATTAATTGATAATTGTGCCGAAGCGAACAGAGGCAGAAGTAGCAAGAAAATAATAAATTTTAAACGCATTAATCTATTGAATTTTTCGAAATGAATGTAAAAATACCAATAATTTTTAAAATTTCTCCGTAAAACAAAAAAAGGTCATCTCGCATAACGAAATGACCTTTCAAGAATTTTTAAAATCAATTATTCAGCAACAACTGAAAAAGAAATTTTATGCTTAACTTCTTTGTGCAAATCTAAAGTAGCAGAATAATCACCTACCATTTTCACTTCAGAGTCAATCGAAATTTTCTTACGATCCACATCGAATCCTTTTTCTTTCAACAAATCTGAAATTTGTAAGCTAGTTACACGTCCAAAGATTTTACCACTATCTCCTGTCTTAGCAGAAATTGTTAATGATAATTCGCCAATTGAAGCAGCTAAATCTAAAGCATCCTGACGGATTTTCTCTACCTTGTGAGCAGCTTGCTTTACATTTTCAGCTAATACTTTACGATTGGATGGAGTTGCCATTACTGCAAATCCTTGAGGGATTAAATAATTACGACCATATCCTGGCTTTACTGCCACAACGTCATTCTTATATCCTAATCCAGCAATATCCGTTTTTAATATTATTTCCATTTTACGTTATAATCAAATGTTTATTGGATTAACCAGATCTATTTTAAGCCATCAGCTACATAAGGCATTAAAGCCAAATGACGAGCTCTCTTGATTGCTTGTGCTACTTTACGTTGAAACTTCAAAGAAGTACCAGTAATACGACGTGGTAAAATTTTACCTTGCTCGTTTACTAATTTTAATAAGTAGTCTGGATTCTTGTAATCGATGTATTTGATACCAGATTTCTTAAATCGGCAATACTTTTTACGATTACTATTTTTATCTACAGGTTCGTTTACAAGTGTCATATTATGCTTCTGTTTTTTCTGTTTTTCTACCTACTAAACCTTTTTTCTTCTTTTCATTATAAGCAACTGCATGCTTATCCAATGATGTTGATAAGAAACGAATCACGCGCTCATCACGCTTGTATTCTAATTCTAACTTCGCAATCAAAGTAGGCTCCGCTAAAAATTCAAATATTTGGTAATATCCAGTGTGCTTGTTTTGAATTGGATAAGCTAACTTACGTAAGCCCCAAGCCTCTTCGTTCACAATTTGTGCACCGTTATCTACCAACAGCTTTTTGAATTTTTCAACGGCGTCCTTCGTCTGTTGCTCAGACAAAACGGGAGTTAAAATGAACACCGTCTCATAGTTTTTTAATTCCATAAAAATTGTTGTTTGTAAAAAAATAAAAATTTGGACTGCAAAAGTAGAAAAAAATACTTTTAAATCAAAACATCCAAAAAATTATAATTATCGAACCTCAAAAGAGCCTAGTCCGATTAAGAATCCTTCCGAATAAAGTTCTATTTCATGCTTCCCTTCGCGATAGGCACCTGGTCTAGCATAAATAAACTCTACAGATTGATGATTGTTTTCGTAAAAAATTCTTTGCTTGGCCGTATAAGCCAATTCTTTCCCTTTGAAAGTAAACATTCCTGACCCTAATGAATAATCAGATAAGGTATTTCCTGTTGGTTCTATGATTCGCAAATAGACTGTTTTAATCTCTTTTGTTGCTAAACTATTTTCCTGCAAATGGAACATGACACGAATTTTCTCAATCTTTCTAGCTTTCTGATTATTCACACCAACCTCTTTCCCTCTCGATGAAATAGCATAGACATTCACGCCTTCAGCTCTTAATGCAGCAGCTACATTCACCATTTCAGCTAATTCTTGGTTTTTAACTTCTAAAATCCTAGATCGCTCACTTAACTCTCTTTGCTTTACTCCAAATGTCAAACTGGAATCTTTCAAAGCTTTTTGCACATTACTTAGGCCATCCTGTAAGATTTTAGCCTCTCGGCTCAAAGAATCATTTCTTGCAATCAATGCCACATTTTCTTTTTTCAAACGCTTAATTTCAAGATCTTTTTGCCCCAACAATCTCAAATAATAAGAGAGTTTCTTTTTAAAATCTTCTTCATCCATCTTTGGATTAGTCGCCAATTCTTTTTGATCTCCTAAAATTTGTTGTTTAGCAAGCTCCAACTCATTGACCCTTCCTCCCAACTTTTTTATTTCAACCAATTTCAAATTCAATTGATTAGCAATGGAATCCAATTGGTTGTTGGCATTATTAACAAACTCTTCTTTTGATTTAGGTAGAAATGGAATATTCAAGTCCCATTTCTCATTTGCCCACATTCCTGCAAATAATACGACCAAAATTGATAATAAAAGCACCACACTGTTGGGCTTTTTGGGTTCAATATGGTTTGAATCGTTTTCCATCATATATGCAAATAAATAATTGCTCGATTAATTTAATCGTTTCAAAAATAATAAATTAATTTTGAATTCAAATTAATCTTTTTCAAGAACTCAAAATGTCCATTTCAGATAATTTATCAGTCATTCTCAATCAATTAAAAAATAGTTCCGCCAAATTAATTGCTGTAACTAAAACTAGAAGCATTGAAGAGCTGCAAGAAACCTATCAAGCAGGTATTGTCGACTTCGGAGAAAACCGTGTTCAGGAAATGATTGAAAAATATGAGCAACTGCCTAAAGATATCAGATGGCATCAAATTGGCCATTTACAAACCAATAAAGTAAAATACATCGCCCCATTTGTCTTTTTAATTCATTCTGTAGATTCTTTCAAACTTTTAAAAGAAATAAATACCCAAGCCGCCAAAAACAATCGGATAATCGATTGCTTATTACAAATGTATATCGCTCAAGAAGAAACTAAATTTGGCCTAGACCAAGAAGAAGTATTAAGCATGGTACAGATGGATGCATTCAAAGAACTGAAAAACATCCGCATTGTTGGACTTATGGGAATGGCTAGTTTCACTGAAAATGAAGAGCAAATTAGAAAAGAATTCAACTCTTTACACCTCTTTTTTGAGCAACTAAAATCAGACCAAATAGGACTAGCAACGGGTCTAGTAGAATGGAAAGAGCTTTCTATGGGTATGTCTTCCGACTACCTTTTGGCAGCAGAGTTAGGCTCCACGTTGGTTAGGGTTGGTTCGGCAATTTACGGGGCAAGGCATTGATTTTATAAAATCCCAAAACAGCCATTTCAAGCAAAAACAAAATCAGAGATAAGCACAAAAAATACTTCGAGGCATTCTCAATTTGAAAGTCGCCAGATGCGATTTTGAAAGTATCTGTCGGATCCAATACCTCGACATTCGGGTACTTTGCATAATGACTTTTCAAGTCCTCATGTGAATAGGTAACAGTTTCGCTTTCAGACTTTGGATAATTGATTGCCCAAATTCCCAATTTTTCATTTCCAGCAAAAACAGCATAAAACCCATTCAATGCTACACCTGTTTCCACTGAAGAAGGTAATCGGCAATTCCAATGATCACCCATCCATTCCTGCTCAGGAACAAATTCCATGGTCGAATTTTTAAATTTCAACAATTGTTTTTCCTTATTAACAAACTGAAAATCTTTCTTTGGAAAAATGGAAAACACTTTTTTTTGATAGATCAAATTAAGCGGCTCTGAATAACTATTCTGTAAAACTATTTCTTGAAAAATAGGCAAAAATAAACTGTGTTTTTGAAAAGCAATCCCTGCATCCAAAACATCTGCAGCGAAAAGAAATAGATGTCCCTTCCCTATTGGAATATTCTCCAAATAAGAATTCCCCTTTGTAGTAGATAAAATTGAACTTTTCGATTTAGGTAAAATCAAAGAAATTCGAGAATCCCATGTTTTTAAATTCTCAGCCATGGAATTCAATGGAATAATTTTTCTAAAAAATGCTTGATTAAAACTTGGATGAATGACAGATAAGCCTTCCTCAGAATTAAGTGAAATCTTTTTTTGCCCCCAAAAGAGATTCAAAAATCGAATAGCTTGATTATTTTGTCCCGCGCTAGGAATTAAGATCATCGACTGCCCATTGGATAGGCGTTGTAGGAGCATTTGCCATTCTGTGTCAGTGAAATTTTCTACACCACGAATAATGGCAAATCCATGGGAAGTATTACCTTGTGCAATCCACTTCTCTTTCGTGATTGGCTCAAAATCAAAAAGCGAATCAGGTTCAAAAACCCTTCTAAGGGGTAAATCAAATTGACCATTTTGCACAAAATACACTTTTTGCGCCTTGGAGGTGCTGAGGACAAAATGGTATTTATTATCAAAAATCACTTCATCATCCAAGATAAAATGTGCTGGAAAATCCCCATTGCTTGGCAGAGAAAGTTCAAAATCCAAGTCACAAAAACCACTTGGATTAAAGCTAATTACTTGATTACTCAACAAAAAATCATTCAAGTAAAACCCAATTGTTCGTCGTTTGGAAGAACGGGTCAACGTACTATTTTTCAGTCGCAATTTCACCTTGAATTTTTCCTTTACTTGAATAAATCCATCTTCCACCCAAACACTATCTACAATAACATTTTCTCCCGAGGCCTTTGAAATGGGCAATAGTTTAACCTGTTGATTCTTTTTGAATGCAGGTATTTCTTTGCTTTTAGGGAAATCAGAAATCCATACATAAGTGGGTTCTTGATTTTCACCATCTGATAAATTTTCAAACTGGTTAATGACCGATTTAGCTAAAGGATTTTGAATACTTGGTTCAATTTTAGACCAATTTGATTTTATTTCATTGGAAGAGCTCCATTCAAAATCGCGAGCTAGAAATTCATTGGAAAAAAAACGAATATTTTTGGAAGGTGAAGGTTGTAATTGATTTTTAGTGGCTAAAAATCCTTTTCGATTACCTAAAATCAAACTCGGATGATTATCTAAATAGAATATGTAACTACCTTCTTTTTTAATTGTTTTTGGCAAAAAAGCCCATTGGGGTTTAGCAAAAGCCAAAATCAAACAAATCAATGCTAATATTCGCAAAATCAATAATAAGATATTTTTCCAATCCTTACTTCCCTTTGACAAATCGGTATTTAAAGCAAGCCACCTTAAATCAGAAAAATATGCACTTTGCTTATTTTTTTTCTGATAAAAATGTAACCAAATGGGTACTGCTACACCCAAAAGTGCCCATAAAATTCCAGGATTTCCGAAAAATGAATTCATGATGGCTAAAAATACAAAATCCCAATCTTTCGATCGGGATTTTGAACAAATATTATTGAATAATTAGCGTGTGATAGACACGATTTCAAATTCTAATTTTCCAGCAGGTGCTTGAATTTCAGCTAAATCTCCTACTTTTTTACCTAACAATCCTTTTCCAAAAGGAGAAGAGGAAGAAATTTTACCAGCTCGTAAATCAGCTTCTTCTTCCGAAACAATCGTATATGTAACTGTTGCCCCAGATTTGGTATTTTTAATTTGAACGATGGAATAGATGGACACTTTGGAAGTATCAATAGTAGATTCATCTAACACTCTTGCATTGGCAACAATTTGCTCCATTTTAGAAATTTTCAATTCCAAAAGTCCTTGAGCATCTTTTGCTGCATCATATTCAGCATTCTCACTTAAATCACCCTTATCACGTGCCTCCGCAATTTGCTTTGCCATATCAGAACGACCCTGAATTTTCAAGTGATGAAGTTCAGCCTTTAATTTATCCAACGCTTCTGCTGTGTAATATTGAAAATTTGCCATGTTTTTATCGTTTTTTCAATGAATTTATAGGGTTATAAAAAACAAAATAGAACGGCTTCCGACCGTTCTACTTATTTTATTTGTAGTTTTGTTTCGGATCCAGACTATTGTAAATATCTTGTTTTTAGCACCATTTTGTTTTTTACAAGTGCAAAGGTAATCAAAATCCAAATATATTACCAAATAAAAACATTTTACCAGAAAGGATAAATCTTAGAAATTAGAGATATGCGAATTATATTTTTCGGAACACCGGAATTTGCCGTAGCAAGTTTACAAGCCTTGGTTGAAGCGAACATGAATGTAGTTGCTGTTGTAACGGCACCTGACAAACCTGCGGGCAGAGGTCAACAAATTCAGTCGTCACCCGTTAAAATATATGCTTTGAGTCAAGGTTTACCGATTCTTCAACCAGAAAAATTGAAAAATCCTGCATTCTTAGATGAACTTAAATCCTATCAAGCAGATTTACAAATCATTGTAGCTTTCAGAATGTTGCCAGAACAAGTTTGGAATATGCCAAAAATGGGAAGCTTTAATTTACATGCCTCTTTATTGCCCAATTACAGAGGCGCTGCTCCCATCCATTGGGCAGTTATTAATGGAGAAGTTGAAACAGGTGTTACTACTTTCTTTTTACAACATGAAATTGACACGGGAGACTTGTTATTTCAAGAAAAAGAAGCCATTTCTGATACTGATACCACAGGTGAATTATATGAGCGATTGATGCTTAAAGGTGCAAAATTAGTGGTTAAAACGGTTCTCGCCATTGAAAATGGCACAACAAATCCAAGCCCTCAAATAGAATCTTCTGATTTAAAAATTGCCCCTAAATTACATCGAGCTACCGGAGAAATCCATTGGTCAAAAACAGGAAAAGAAATTTATAATTTGGTCAGAGGCATGAATCCCTTCCCTTCTGCACACACCGTTTTTCAAGGAAAAAATTGCAAAGTTTACCAAGTAGCATTTCATCCTCAAATTATTCCAAGTTTGGGGATTGGAATATGGGACACTGACCAAAAAAGTTTTTTACGAGTGGGTTGTCAAGATGGATTCATTGAAATCCTAGAATGGCAAATGGAAGGCAAAAAACGTTTGAAAATAGAAGATTTTTTAAGGGGATACTCGTTTTCCTTTTAAGGTTCTTTCGCCTTAATTATTTAGTTTCCATGTGCCTAATTGGTAAAAATAGCCCGTCTGGCCCTTTTGAACATAAGCCCATTGTTCCAAAAGATCCACATAAACTACCGCTTGTGGAGTTGAAATGAATTTCGTAATTAGTCGATTAACTTCTTCACCTTGAGCTGGCATCACAGCCTTTGAACACAAGCAAGCTCTATTTTCTCGCAATGTATTCAAATCATTCAATAATGATTTTGTATCCTCGACCAAGTATGCATTCCCTTTTTGAACTTGGTTCAAATAGGTATTTTCGTAAGTTGCTTTGTATTTCTCAAACTCGAAACCTAAAATAGGATATTTATGGATCAAACTAGCACTATTGGGAAAGGATTGAATATGTCCAGGATCTGGAAAACCCACAAAATCTCCTCCCCAAAACAATCCCAATTCTTTTGAATAAGAACCTAATTGTTGATATATATTTCCACGCCTTATGTATTTCTTATGACGATACAAACCAACATCAGCGGCTAAACCAAAATTATGCAAGGAAAGCATGATTTTCGATTTCCCTTTTTTATGCAATTCAATTTGTTTGGCCAAACTTCTATTTTCTGAGACATACCGCAAGCGATATGGTTTAGGTGGAAAAATCTTAGTCAATGAATCTTTTTTGACCGAAAAACTATCAATTTCAGCTTTTAAAGTTTTATTCCAAAATGAAGCTATTTCAGAATGTTGGTGAATTAAACGCAAAGCATATAAATCAAATTGATTTAATGAATCTAAAGGAGGGTGTGATTGCCCAAAAGTTTTAAAAGATTGCGTTGAATCTTTTAACCTAATTCCTAGTGTTAGATTTTGATCATTTGCAAATTCTGAAAGCGTGTCTTGTTGTTGATAAAACCAAAGTAAATCTTCAAAAGAAAGGGAATCTATTTTTGTCAATCGACAAATTCGAATCGGATTTTCACTGTTTTCCTGAGCCCATTTGAAACTACTGAGACCGAAAGCCAAAAAAAGCAAGAAAAAAATACCTAAAACAAGCCTTTTCAAATTATTAATTCAGTGGTATAATTAATTGCTCTCCTCGTAAAGTGATATCTTGATCTTTATGATTGACTTTCATGATCGACTCTTTGGAAACATGGTATTTTTCTGCCACAACGCGTAAAACATCACCCGGACCTACCGTATGAATTGCCTTCACTTTCACATTTAATTTTGTTACCCCGACTTTTAAACCAGCAGGATCTACCCCGGGATTCAAGGCTTTTAGTTGATCAAATTTTAAACTGAAACGGTTAGCAATACCCAAAAAGGTTTCACCCTTTTCGACAACATAACCGTGATTTTTCCCTTCAGGTAATTTAATTTTTTCCTCGGGAACTTTTTCCGACTCTGCTTCCTTTTTTTGCTCTTCCAAATCGTTTGTTGTGTTGGAACTGGAATCTGTAGAATTTTCCTCTGCTACCGTTGTATCTTTTTGTACCTCCATAGAGGACAAAGCCACATCAGGTAATTCATCACTAATTAATTCTTCGTTTTTAAGTTTGTCCGCTTTGGTTAACTCATTTTTATCAGTTCCAAAAAAACTATCATAACCAATATACATCAAAAGCGCGATGACTACCCCCAAAACGACTAGCGTAATAAAAGGCAAACGGTTAGTTGAAGACTCTTTAAAAATGGGTGAATTATTTTTCATTATTAGAAACAGCAGATTTTGTTTTTTGACTCATTTCATTCACTTTATCGATCAAATCTAACTTATAGGCTTCCAACTTGCCAGCTAGATTTGCATCAGAAATCGCGATCATTTGAACAGCTAAAAGTCCCGCATTTTTAGACGCATTTAATGCCACTGTAGCTACAGGAACCCCGTTCGGCATTTGTAAAATTGAAAGAATAGAATCCCATCCATCTATCGAATTGGATGATTTCACGGGAACGCCAATAACAGGTAGAATAGTAGCTGAAGCAACCATACCTGGTAAATGAGCAGCCCCTCCTGCACCAGCAATGATTACTTTTACTCCCCTTGATTTAGCTTCTTGGGCATATTTTAACATTTTTTCAGGAGTTCTATGTGCAGAAACGATATCCACTTCAAATTCAACTCCAAAGTCCTTACAAACTTGAATTGCATCTTGCATTACAGGCAGATCAGAGCTGCTTCCCATGATAATTCCAACCATATTCGTCTTTTAGCTAATTACTCGAATTAGATTTTTTACTTGATTTGCTTTTTGTTCAATATCTTCTCTTGAATCACCCAAGATAGTAATATGCCCCATTTTTCTAAATGGTTTCGTTACTTTCTTTCCATATAAAAATGGATAAACGCCAGGAATTTGTAAAATATCAGATAAACCTTCATATTTAGCTTGCCCTTCAAAACCTTCTGCACCTAATAAATTTAACATTCCTGAAAATGCTAAGGCCCTCGTTTCTCCCAAAGGTAAACCAGCAATCGCGCGTAAATGTTGCTCATATTGAGAGCATGAATTTGCGCGTATCGATTGATGACCAGAATTATGCGGTCTAGGTGCCACTTCATTGATGAGCACTTCTCCTTCTTTGGTTAAAAACATTTCTACTGCCAGCACTCCAACCAATTCCATTTTTTCAATGACATCTCTCGCTATTTTTTCTGCTTTTTCTTCTATCTCCTTTGAAATAGAAGCAGGAGAAATCAAAAATTCTACTAAATTTTGCACAGGATGAAACACCATTTCTACTGCTGGAAATGCCTTTACTTCCCCTTGTGGATTTCTTGCAACAATTACTGCTAATTCTTTGTCAAAATCAATGGCCTTTTCCAAAAGACCAGGTGCATCAAACCCTTTAGAAACATCGGATTTATCTGCGATTAATTGAACACCTTTCCCATCATACCCCCCTTTACCTAATTTATGGAATGCAGGCAAAAAATCTTCATGTTGGTTCAAATCAGCTTGATTATCCGTTAAACGAAAATCGGCAGTTGGAAACCCATGCATTCTAAAAAACTCTTTCTGAGTTCTTTTATCTTGAATCATGCGTAAAAGATGCGGTTGAGGATAAATTAATTTACCTTCCTCCTGCAATTTTTCTAATGCATCGATATTTACGTGCTCAATTTCAATACTAATTAAATCCTTGTCTTTCCCAAATTCATACACGGTATCAAAGTCCTGAAAAGAACCTTGAGTGAAACTCGCGGCCAATTGTGAACAAGGAGCTTCAGCATCTGGATCCAAACATGCAATTTGAAAATCTAAATCGATTGCCGCTTGAAGCAACATCCGGCCTAATTGACCACCACCTAATAAACCTATTTTGGGCAAAACTTTATACATATATTCTTTTAGAATGGGTAAAATTACGGCTTTTGTTTTACCTTTGGAAATTATTTGAACATACAAACTATAATTCTTAAGGAATTATGTCAACAATAATGACAAAAAAAACAGGAATCCTCATCGCTTTTTTGGCTTTAGCTATTGCTAGTCGCTTTATTATTTTGGCAGGACCTAATTGGGCTAATTTTTCACCAATGGCGTCTATGGCTTTGTTTTCAGGCTTTTATTTTCCAAAACGCTCACAAGGAGTATTGTTTACGATAATCGCCATTTGGATCTCCAATATATTATTGAATAATCTTTTATACTCTGCTTATTATGAAGGGTTTTCATGGGGATTTGACAAAGTTCATTTAAGCATTTTTGCACTAATTGCCGTATTTGGTCATCAATTTTCGAACAATTCTATCCACGGGAAAACATTCATTGGTATGAATTTGATGACTGTTTTGGGATTTTTCTTATTATCTAATTTTGCTGTTTGGTTATCGAGCGATGTGACTTACAGCAAGGATTTTGCTGGATTAATTGCTTGCTACACGGCTGGCATACCATTTATCAAAAATAGCCTTTTGAGTCAATTTGCTTTTTCAATCCTATTTTTTGGTGGATTTGAAGCTGTAAAAGTAAAGGTGTTAGCGAATTAATTATTGATCGAAAAAGGTTTTTTACCTGAACGAACTTCCAAAAAATCAAATTTCTGATTGAGAATATCAGTTTTGAATTTGTAATTCCTTTTTTCTTTTTTTACGGGGAAACGACTCCCCTTACCCCCTGCAATTTACGGGTTTAATAGTTCAGTTAACTGATAATTTTATTGGGGCTAAAAAGGAATCGTATTTTAATGGAAAAAATTAGCAAATTATTTTAGATCCAAAAATTAATCAAGTTCCTTGAAGGATAATATCATTCCGATATGCTTCCAAAAACTTGGATAGGACTTATTTACAACTGAAGGATCATGGATGATTATTTCTTGCAATAAAGCAACCGGCGCAAAAGCCATAGCCATACGGTGATCATCGTAAGTTTCAATTTCAGGAATTTCTTGCCTCACAGAAAATTGAGGAGTTAATTCATAACGTGTATTTGCTTCTACCTCATTCAATTCTGCACCTATTTTTTTCAATTCATTTTGCAAGGCTAACACACGATCTGTTTCCTTCACTTTCAAAGATTCTATACCCGTTAATGTCAGAGCAATGTTTTTAACTGCAGCTACAACACAAATTGTTTGAGCTAAATCTGGACAATCCGTAAAATCCCAAGCCAGACTTGATTCAGCAGCACATTTTGTCAGCAAATAACCTTTTCCAGTATAAGTACTTTTTACCCCTAAAGGCAGCATTATATCCTTAATGGCAGAATCGCCTTGTAGAGAATCTTCTTTTAATCCTAACAACTCTAATTGTGCATCTTCAAAAGGTGACAAGGCGACCATGGAATACCAATAACTAGCTCCAGACCAATCTGACTCAACCGCAAAAGGGATATTTTGGTACTTCTGAGCAGGGATATCGATTTTGCCTTCTTCCCAATTCACTTTAGCTTCAATACCAAAGTGTTTCATTTGGGCCAAAGTCATTTCAACATAAGGCTTAGAACCCAAAGAACCCGTAATGGTCAACTCTAGTCCTTCTGGCAAAACAGGGGATAACATAATCAAAGCTGAAATAAATTGAGAACTTACATCACCTCGAATGGATAATTTTCTATTTCCTGCATAATTAAAACCTTTTAAATTAAGAGGAGGATATCCTTGAACCTTTTGGTATTCAATTTCCGCGCCTAATTCTTTTAATGCCTCCACCAAAATACCAATGGGTCTTTCGCACATTCTTGGTGTTCCAGTCATTTGCTTTTGCTGGCCAGTTACAGAATAATAGGCAGTCAAAAAACGCATGGTGGTACCAGCATCCAAAACATCAGCAACGGGTCCATTTTCAGCCAACAAACGAATCATCGTTTGAGTATCTCTTGCCTCCGCCAAATTGGACAATTGATCCATGGAACCTTTTGCCAAAGCATTTAAGATCAAAGCTCTGTTGCTTTCTGATTTAGAGGCTGGCAATGGGATAATTTCTTGGAAAGTACTTAATCTCGGATATAGGCGAATTTGACTCAAAATGTAAGAAGCGTTTAACGCAATTTTAGTGTAACAAGAGAAATAACAGCTAGAATAATACCCACAATCAAAAATCGAGTTACAATTTTTGCTTCATGGTAATTTTTCTTTTGAAAATGGTGATGCAATGGCGACATAAGGAAAATTCTTTTCCCTTCACCATATTTCCTTTTGGTATATTTAAAATATGCTACTTGTAGAATGACGGATAAATTTTCCATTAAAAAAATACCGCATAGTACGGGAATTAACATTTCTTTTCGAATAACTATGGCCAAAGTGGCAATTACTCCACCCAACATCAAACTACCTGTATCTCCCATAAATACTTGAGCAGGATATGTATTATACCAAAGAAAACCGATACATGCACCCACAAAGGCAGCGCAAAATATAGCCAACTCCCCTGAATTAGGGATGAACATGACATTTAAATACTGTGAAAAAACCTTATTTCCTGATACATAGGCTAAAACGGCTAAAGTTAACCCGATAATCACTGAAGTTCCTGCTGCCAAGCCATCTAGACCATCCGTTATATTAGCACCATTAGAAACGGCAGTAATGATAAAAATTACCACTAAAACATAAACAATCCATACATATTGATCAGGAATAAAATCAGGTAACAACATGTTATAATCAAATTGATTATTCTTCATAAACGGTACGGTTGTCATCAATGATTTCGTATCCGTATATTTTTGAATTTGTGTTCCGTCAGCTAAAGTTTGTATTTTTTGATAAATTCTTACTTTGGTATAATCGTTGAAATACATTGTTAAACCCACAATGACTCCAAGACCAATTTGTCCAATAATTTTGAATCTTCCAGAAAGTCCATCTTTATTTTTCTTAAAAACCTTGATATAATCATCTGCAAAACCAACTGCGCCTAACCAAACGGCAGAGATAAGCAACAAAACGATATATACATTGGTTATTTTGGCAAAAAGTAAGGTTGGTATGATCAAAGAAAGCAAAATAATAAATCCACCCATAGTAGGAGTACCTTTCTTGGCCATTTGACCCTCTAGGCCTAAATCACGTATTTCTTCTCCAATTTGTAATCGTTGCAATCGATAAATCACCGCTTTACCCCAAATAGCTGCTATTCCTAAAGATGTAATAACCGCAGCAAATGCTCTAAAAGTAATGTACTGAAAAACGCCAGCACCTGGAACATTTAAATGTTTATCCAAATAATCGAATAGATAATAGAGCATAATAGCCTTTGGAATTAAATTTTAGGGTAATATAAGTGACAAATTTGCAAAAAAATCTTCCTTTTAGCAAAATTATGCAAGTGAATGATTGGGCTACTCAAGTCGATAGTCAAATACGAAACTCTTTAAAAGCATCGGCTATGACCTCTTTGTCATCAAAATGGTGCTTCACCCCTTGAATATCTTGATAGTTTTCATGCCCCTTTCCTGCAACTAAAACGATATCTCCTTTTTTGGCGATCAATTGAATGGCCGAAAAAATAGCTTCTTTACGATCAATCATCCGTTTTATTTTTAAAGAATTTTCAGCTTTTATTCCTGCTTGCATTTGATCCAAAATCAATTCAGGATCTTCAAATCGAGGGTTATCTGAGGTTAAAATCACAAAATCACTGTAATCACCAGCCAAAGCAGCCATCATGGGTCTTTTTCCAGCATCGCGATTCCCTCCGCATCCAACCACCGTAATTATTTTTTGATCTTTTTGACGAATAGCAAGAATCGTTTTCAACACATTTTCCAAGGCATCTGGAGTATGTGCATAATCGACGATAGCGATTTTATCATCAGGTCCCATTAATTGCTCAAATCGGCCAGGAGCTGTTTTTAAAGCTGATAATTGAATCAAAACTTCTTCTTTATTTTCCCCTAAGAGAATCGCCGTGCTGTAAATAGCCAACAAATTATATGCATTGAATAAACCAATCAATTGAGCATGTATGGCCTGCCCATCCAATTCCAATTGTAATCCAGCAATGCTATTGGAAATAATTTTGGCTTTAAAATCGGCGCTATTCAATAATCCATAGCTAAATTTTTTCGCTTTGGTATTTTGCAACATGACCGTTCCTCGCTTATCATCCACATTCGTTAAAGCAAAAGCGCTGGATGGTAAGGCATCAAAAAAACCTTTTTTTGCCTTGATGTATTCATCAAAAGTTTCGTGAAAATCTAAGTGATCTCTGGTAATATTTGAAAAAATAGCACCTCTAAAATGCAAAGCATGTATACGTTTTTGGACAACGGCATGAGAGCTCACTTCCATAAAAACATGACTACAACCTGCCGAAACCATTTCAGCTAAAAGTGCATTTAGGTGTAAGGCATCTGGAGTAGTATGTGTGGAAGGAATAACTTTATCTTGAATCTTATTTTGAACTGTTGAAATTAGGCCGCATCGATGCCCCAAATTTTTAAACAATTCAAAAAGTAAAGTAACGGAAGTTGTTTTACCATTTGTGCCAGTAATCCCAATTAAATTAAGCTTTTCAGAGGGTTTGTCGTAATATAAATTGGCAGCCTCAGCCAAAGCTGCATTGGAATCATCAACAAGAATACATGTAATGTGTGCTGGCAAATTATCTGGGATTTGCTGAACCACACACGCAGTACAACCTTGTTCAAATACTTTGCTCAAAAATGAGTGGCCGTCTACTTGAGTACCTGGAATAGCAAAAAATAACGCCCCTTGACTAGCTTGCCTAGAATCAAAACAAATGAAGTCGATCATTTGATCTTCACCCAATACAGATCTACGAATATTCGCTGGTACTAAAGAAAACAAAGACTTAGCCATTCTTATTTATTTCAAAGTTAATTTTACAATCGCATTTTTAAGGGCAGGCGAACCCGCTGAAATAGATTGTGCTAACACACGTCCATAACCTGTTGCCTTCACCTTAAATCCTCTATTTTCTAAATTAAAAATGGCATCCCGCAAAGACATTCCGACCACATTGGGAACTGTTTTGGCTACAAAACTTACTGGCAAATTGGTAGCAACTTTTTTATCCAAATTAAATTGAATCCATCTACCATCTTCCTCTATTTTAGGTAAACCAAAATTGGCAGACAATATTTCATGATCATTAGGGTGCAGAAAATGAGATAATTTAGCATTGTTCAATGAATCTGGCAATTTACCGGATAATCTACGATGCAATTTCATATCTCTTGCATAAATATTATCAGCAATTTCCCTGAAAACGGGAGCTGTCACTTGTCTAGAATAAGTCGTCTCTGAATTTCCCTGTGGATTGTCCATGGCAATCAACATCGTATATTTTGGTTTCTTCGCAGGGAAGTAACCAATAAATGAGGTATAATAAGTTCCTTTAACATAAGCTCCATTCACTAATCTTTGGGCTGTACCTGTTTTTCCTGCGATACCATAAGGCGTACCTTTAATGTTATTTCCAGTGCCTCTTTCCACAACGCCTTCTAACATGGCTCGTATTTTTTGCAAGGTTTTCTCTGAACACAATGGAGAAGAATCACGAACTTGCTTTTCCGTATAATCAATTTTTACTTCTTCACCCACTGTCGCTTTTTTGACGATAATCGGTTGAATCCAATAACCATTATTTGCGATGGCATTGTAAAAACTCAATAACTGCATGGGAGTATATGAAGTAGAATAACCCACAGAAGACCAAAGCATTTGCCATTTATCCCACTTAGCGGGAACCGTAAATCGAGGTTTAGGATTCCGAGATCGAATTTGAAAATTAATCGGATCAATCAAATGAAATTTCTTTAAATAATCATAATACTTGGCCTGCTTTGTACCAAATGTTCTCCACATCAATTTCATTACTCCATTATTAGAGGAGGCCTCAATGATTCGCTGAACCGTTGCATCTCCCATCGCATGAGAATCTGACATGGGTTTACCAAAATAATAAGAAACAAGAGGCCCCACATGAATGATTTCATCCAAACGAATATCAGCCTCTTCCATCATAGCCATCATGGATGGTAATTTAAATACGGAACCGGGGTCGTTTGGAGTAGTTATCGCATGGTTATCAGCTTCTAAATAACCCGTTGGAGATGAAGGACTTTTGGACAAATTAGATATTGCTTTAATTTCTCCTGTTGCCGTTTCCATCACAATTGCTACAGCATAATTACCTTTATAATCCGTCAAGGCCTTCATTAAGGCAATCTCAACAATATCTTGAATATTTACATCCAATGTAGTTTGTAAATCATAACCTGGAGTAGGTATTGTTTCTCTTCCACTATCCACGGGTCTCCAAGTATTTTTATCCATTTTTTCAAAGAGACCTACCCCTGGCGTCCCTCTCAATTCTTTGTCAAAGCTTCCTTCAATTCCAACAGCCAATTTATCTTTTAAATAACCAATCGTCCTGTAAGCCATCTGACCAAAGGGCGCATAGCGAACATTAACTTTGTCAAAAACAATTCCAGTCTTGGTAGGATCACCCTTAAATTCGCGAAAAAGAGGAAATTTTAATATTTTTTTTCTTTCTTGAAAATCCAACAATCGATAATTGATCAACAGATAATTTCTTCCATTTTTTCTGGCAGATTCTATCCTATTTTTATATTCATCTGCAGTTCTGTCTTGAAAAAAATTAGATAATTCAATACAAAGCGCATCGATATTTTCTTTGTATTTCTGTGTGGCAATTTTTGTTCGTCCATAAACACTTGGATCTAAACCTAATCTGTACTTGGGTAAAGAGGTTGCCAATAAACTACCATCATTGGAATAAATATTACCTCTTGTGGCTTCGACATTCCTTTCTTTGATATACGTTTGAGCAGCCTCCTCTCTCAATTCCGGCCCCTTAATCCAAATAACTCTCCACAAGAAAAACATCAATATAGCAAATAAGGCTATAATGAATATGATAAACACGGTAAACCTTTCAGTTATAATTTCACGAATGTTTTTTCTCCGAGTACTTGCCATTTAAACAATATTGGTTTTACTTTTCTATCTTTTCTTCACTTACTACCTTGGTTGGAGGTATAAGGCTCAATTCTAAATTATATTTTTTCATTTCGTTCGCTAAATAACTCTGCTTACTTGCTTTCATATATTCAGCTTTTTGAGTGGTATAATCGGCGCGAACCTCCTGCAATTCGGTTTTTATTTTCGCAATTTGATGAATTTCACCTTCGGCCAACATGGTATAATAAATATAAATAAATATCAAAACTGCAACGAAAGAGATTCGATAAATTAAATACAAAGGCAATTCACCACCGGTAATTGGATCAATATTAAATACCATATCTAAAATCCCAGCCTTGGCTTTGGATTTAGTTTTTTTTCCATCTGAACTTTCTAACGATGATGCCATATTTAAACCTTATATGCGATACGAAGCTTTGCACTTCGCGATCGTGGATTTCGTTTTAATTCTTCTTCAGTTGCCGTAACCGGCTTTCTAACTACAGTTTCTAAGGGCTTATGAACTACCCCGAATAGATCTTTGTCCTCTTTACCAAAGCAATCGCCCGTTTTGATGAAGTTTTTTACCAAACGGTCTTCCAAGGAATGGAAAGAGATAACACACAATCGACCATCCTGAGCCAAAACCTTGGGTACTTGATTCAAAAACTCCTCAATAACAGCCAATTCTTGATTTACTTCTATTCTAACCGCTTGAAAAGCCTGAGCAAAATACTTAAACTCTCGAGATTTTGGCGCTAATTTAAATAGAATATCTTTAAAATCTCCAGTCGTCTCTAAAGCCGAACGAGTACGAGCTTGAATCACAGCTTGAGCCAGTGTTTTAGCATTTTTAATCTCTCCATACATCCCAAAAATTCGTTGTAAGTTTTCAGCAGAATAAGAGTTTAAAATTTCTTTCGCATCGCTCGGAGCAGAAGGTCCCATTCGCATATCTAAAGGCCCATCAAATCGAGTAGAAAAACCGCGATCTGCTGCGTCTAGCTGATAAGAGGAAACCCCAAAATCTGCCAAAATACCATTTACCTCTTTTACATTGTGTAACCTCAGAAATTTTTCCAAATGGCGAAAATTCCCGGTTATCAAAGTCAAACGATCATCATCAATTTTTTCAGCTTGCTTCCAAGCATCTGGATCTTGGTCAAAAGCATACAAATGACCTTCAGGTCCTAATTTTTCCAAGATAGCCTTGGAATGTCCACCGCCCCCAAAAGTGACATCTACATAAATGCCAGAAGGCTGAATCGCTAATCCTTCTATGCACTCATCCAATAAAACGGAGGTATGATAATTCTGTTCAGACATAATTTTTATTATAAACAAATTTACAAATTATCCTTTGCCCATTTATATCCATTTTGAATTTTGTCATTATTTTTATTGCCTGCTTACTTTGATGTATCTTTGTTTATTAAAATTCACATATATGCACTTATTTTCTCGACTTGTCATCATCTTTTTTATATCATTGACGCAATTCAATTTATTTGCTCAAAGTCAAAGTAATCAAGAAATAAAAAATGGCCCTTGGAGAGGCGAATTGGCATCCATTGGTGGACAATTACCCATCAACTTCAGTGTAGAAGCTGGAAAATCTGCCAAAACTTTTAATATCAAAATACAAAATGGTGCGGAAAGTTTCAATTTAGGAGAATCCTATTTTAGAGGAGATTCATTAGTTATCCCTTTTGACCTATATGATTCTGAATTAATCTCCGCTGTAAAATCAACCGATAAGCTAAAAGGCTTTTGGGTAAAAAGAAGAAATGGAAAAGAAATTGGAAGAATTCCTTTTTCTGCCAATCATGGATCCACAGAGCGATTCACGAATTTAAAACCTGCCAAAGTAAATGTAAGTGGTAAATGGGATTCCGATTTTTGGAGTGATGAAACCAATCATAGTCCAGGTGTAGGCGTCTTTGAACAAAATGGGAATCAAGTAACAGGAACCTTCTTAAAAACCAGTGGAGATTATCGTTTTTTACAAGGTAATGTAAGTGGAGATAGTTTATTCTTGAGTTATTTCGATGGAAGTGGAGTTTATTTATTAAAAACTAAAGTAACAGGCAAAGAAATCAATGGTCAATTCTCTTCTGGATTTGCCGCAAAAAGAATTTTCAAAGGAAAATTTGATCCAAGCGCAAGTTTACCCGATTTGAAAAAATTAACTTTTTTGAAAGATGGCTATGATAAATTGGACTTTCGCCTACCGACTCCCAATGGAGAAATGATTAGTTTACAAGATGAACGTTTCAAAAACAAAGTGGTAGTGATTGAACTTTTAGGATCTTGGTGTCCTAATTGCCTAGATGAATCGCGGTTTTTAGCACCCTTTTATAGAAAAAATAAAGAAAAAGGTTTAGAGGTATTAGGGGTTTCATTCGAATATTCACCCGATTTAGCCGTTTCTGGACCCAAGATTGAAAACTTTAAAAAACGAATTGGCATAGATTACCCCATCGTTTTTGCTGGAGTACCAAGTGATGAAACGCTAAAAAAAGTGATACCCATGCTGAGTCAATTTTATGGCTATCCGACGACGTTTATTTTGGACAAAAAAGGAAGAGTACGAGAAATTCATACAGGCTTTTCAGGCCCTGGAACAGGTGCATATTATACCGATTGGACCATTGAGTTTGAAAAAACAATTGATTTATTGCTAAAAGAATAAGAATGAAAAATTGCGTGACTATCCTTTTAAGCTTGTTGCTTGTTTTTAATCAATCTTCAAAAGCTCAAGATTCTATTTTAAAAAAATCCAGCCCATGGATTACCCCTGTCGTATTAACAGGCTTAGGACTAGCCATGTACAATGAAGCATCAAAAAATGCACAATTAGATTTCAGAAATAATCATTTAAGCAATTTTCAAACTCGAACTGATGACTTCCTACAATATACTCCCAGTTTAATGTATCTAGGAGCCAATGTAGCAGAAAAAATAACTGGCAAAACCGATAATACATTAAAAGAAAACCTAGGTATTTTTGTCATTGGAACAGGAACCTATGTAGTAATTTCTCAAATTTTAAAAAGGGGAATTAATGAAGCTCGGCCAGATGGTGGCGATTATTCGTTCCCATCTGGGCATACTTGTACCGCCTTTTTTGGAGCTCGATTATTGGATAAGAAATTTAGGAAATCCAAGCCTTGGTTAGTTGTAAGCGCATATACATTAGCAAGTGCGACTGGAACATTAAGAATGGCAAATAATAAACATTGGGCCAGTGATGTACTGGTCGGTGCAGGACTAGGAATCGCCTCTGCCGAATTTGCTTCGTGGTTATATCCGAAATTAAAATCAAGCTTCAACAAACATCAAGCTTTTCACATCGAACCTATTTTGACTCCAAATTTATATGCAGCTAGGTTGGAGTTTCGGTTTTAATTTTTGGAAAAGAGAAGAGAGAAGAGAGAAGAGAGAAGAGAGTGTCTTGTCCTGAAATAGGTTGACAGTTTTGGTTTTCTAAAACTATTAAAAAATTCTCATTAGGCTGCATATAGTTCAGAAGGTTTTTTCATTTTCAGAGCTAAATGTGGCCTATTGTTATTGTAGTGTCAATGGCTTGTTTCGTTATTTTTTTAGCGGCTTCAAAATCCTTAAAAGTTGCATCTAAGTTAAATTCATTTTTTAAAATTCCATTTATTCTTTCTGCCATTGCATTTTCATAACAATTGCCTATTTCTCCCATACT
>JBJTNH010000081.1:0-25038 GCA_046073945.1 Aquirufa sp.
TGCTGTTAATGCTGCAAATGACAAACCTCTTAAACCCACAGGTAAAATATATATTTTACCTGTGGGTTTAAGAGGTTTGTCATTTGCAGCATTAACAGCAGCAGTTGTAGCTTCTCTTGCGGGCAAAGCAAATTCTATTTCAACCATCTTTACCTTGGATATCTATAAAAAATACATCAACCCTTCTGCAGATGAGAAATCATTGGTGAATATGGGTCGTATTGCGGTTGTTGCTTCTATGATCATTGCCATTATCGTGGCTCCTATGATGGGGATTGATAAAAAAGGTGGTTTCCAATTCATTCAAGAGTACACAGGATATGTTTCTCCAGGAGTTTTTGCCTTATTCATTTTAGGATTTTTCTGGAAAGGCGCTACTTCCAAAGGTGCTTTGGTTGCATTGATCGGCGGTTTGGCTTTCTCGTTGTTGAGTAAATATATTCCAACTTGGACAGGCGTGAATGATTGTATGTTTTACACAGCTGTTGCAGATGAATCAGGCGTTTATATGATTCCTTTCATGGATCGTATGGGTTGGGTATTTGTTTTCTGCGTTTTAGCCATGGTTATCATTGCCTTCTTTGATCCAGAAAGTAAAAATAATCCAAAAGGACTAGAAATTGATTCATCCATGTTCAGACCAAGCAATGGTTTCATAGTTGGTGCATCTATTGTAACGATGCTGATTATTGGATTGTATACGTATTTTTGGTAAGATTTTAGTTATTAGTTATTAGTTATTAGTGTTTAGTTATTAGATTGTTTTTTTAGTTTTTGATGATTAGTGTTAGTTATTAGTTGACCTAACACTAATCCAATTACAAAAACTAATACCTAATAACTAAACACTAATAACTAAATCAAACTCTTCCTTGGATAATTTCCTCCACCACACTTGGATCCAATAAGGTGGAAGTGTCTCCCAAATTACTCATATCTCCCTCGGCAACTTTGCGCAGAATTCTTCGCATGATTTTTCCAGAACGAGTTTTTGGTAATCCACTTACAAATTGAATTTTATCGGGCTTTGCAATGGGTCCAATGATTTTGGCTACCGTTGCGGCAATATCTTTTCGAGCTAATTCATCATTGATGGTTGGGTGATCACAAATGACATAAGCATAAATACCTTGCCCTTTGATGTCATGTGGATACCCCACTACGGCAGATTCTACTACGCCAGTATGCATATTGATGGCATTTTCAACTTCTGCAGTGCCAATTCGATGGCCAGAAATATTCATTACATCATCCACTCGGCCTGTAATTCTATAATATCCATCTTCATCGCGCATACAACCATCTCCTGTGAAATAAAGTCCAGGGTAGGTTGAGAAATAAGTCGATTTACATCTTTCATGATCTCCGTATGTCGTGCGAATGATGGATGGCCATGGATATTTGATACACAAATTTCCGTTCACCCCATTTCCTACAATTTCTTTTCCATTTTCATCTACCAACATCGGTTGTACTCCCGGAAGGGGTAACGTTGCGTAAGCAGGTTTCAATGGAGTAATTCCCGCCAATGGTGAAATCATGATGCCTCCCGTTTCTGTTTGCCACCAGGTATCCACGATTGGACATTTTTTCTTACCCACTTTTTCATTATACCAATGCCAAGCCTCCTCGTTCAATGGTTCTCCAACAGATCCCAATACTCTTAATGAGCTTAAATCTTTATTTTCGATGAATTCGTTTCCAAATCCCATCAAAGAGCGTATTGCTGTTGGTGCTGTATAGAATATGTTTACTTCGTGCCTTTTGATGATATCCCAAAATCTACCTGCATCTGGGTAAGTTGGTACTCCTTCAAACAAGACAGAAGTGGCTCCATTCAATAATGGGCCATAAACCAAATACGAATGTCCTGTTATCCAGCCGATATCTGCGGTACAGAAATAAACATCACCTGGATTGTACTGAAACACATTGGCAAACGTGTAAGCCGTGTAAACCATGTAACCCCCACACGTATGAACCACACCTTTCGGTTTTCCCGTAGATCCAGATGTATAAAGAATAAACAAAGGATCTTCGGCATTCATCACCTCAGCCTCGCATTGTTCAGAAGCTTTATCTTCTTCCTCTTCCCACCAAAGATCTCGGCCTTTGATCATGGAAACTGGAGTTTTGGTTCTTGTTTTTACAATAACTTTTTCAACGCTTGGGCAACTTACCAGGGCATCATCCACTGTATCTTTCATTGGGATGTTTTTGTTTCCTCGTACGGCTCCATCAGTAGTAATAACCACATTGCAAGCAGAATCATTGATTCTATCTGCGATGGATTGTGCAGAAAATCCACCAAATACTACGGAATGTATCGCGCCAATTCTTGCGGAAGCTAAAACGGCAATTGCTAATTCAGGAATCATGGGCATGTAAATACAAACTCGATCTCCTTTTTTGACACCCTGTGCTTTCAAGACATTCGCAAATTTACATACACGTTGGTGTAATTCTTGGTAGGTCAAAGTAATAGCTGGGTCACCCGGTTCATTGGGTTCGTATATGATAGCTTTGGCATTTGGCTGTGTTTTTACATAGCGATCCAAGGCATTTGTCGTAATGTTTAATTGTCCATCCTCAAACCATTTGACAGAATAGTCGTCAAAATTCCAATCTAAAACTTTGGTAAATGGTTTGACCCAATCAAATTCTTGGGCTATTTCTGCCCAAAATTTTTCGGGCTGTTCGATACTTTTTTGATAAGCTTCTTGGTAGGCGTTTAGTGTTGTAATTCTCATTTTTTCAATCGTTTTATTTCAAATCAAATTCTCCTGTCAATGAATAATAACCAAAAATGGTCATACCTATGGAGATCAAAGGCGTTAAGACAAATGTATAAATAATGGCAGGAACAAGGTCATTTCCTCCTTTTGCCCAAAGAGGTAAAGCTTGGAAATAAAATAAATATACTCCCGCTCCAATACCTAAAATGATCCAAACAATTCCTAAAATTCTTTTTAATCCGTTCATTTCTTTCTTGTTTAGAATTAATCCGCCATATGGCGACCTGTTCCTTTGATATAGATAAGTCCGATTACGATACATACCGAAATCAGTGCAATTGGGTAGTTCAAACCTTCCAAATAAGGTTTTGCATAAACAGCCGATGCGCCAGCTTCTTCCGCTAACTTATTGGCATCTTTGGCTGTGGTTACTAAATATGTCGCTATCGCTGGCATTAATCCACCGAAGACTCCATTTCCAATGTGATAAGGGAGCGACATCGAGGTATAACGAATTTTGGTTGGAAACATTTCGACTAAAAATGCAGCAATTGGGCCATAAGCCATTGTAACAAATGAAATCAAGAAAAAGATCATGGCTACCAATGTCCATTTGTCCGAATTATTGATCGTAAGAGTAATTTTATCTTCTGCTTTGGGGGCTTCCTTCGACTTGTCAGCCAACCAAGTCATTTTGCTTACTTTTTTATATTTTGTGCCATCGGAATACTCGCTAGTAATGGTTTTTGTGATCAATGAATCGGAGGTCCCTTGTATGATGACGCTGCTTCTTTCTGTTTTTTCAGAAGAGGTGATGAGTTCCTTATTTTTCAAATTAACTGTTTGATACATTTTTTCAAAGATCGGTCGATAACAAATTACTCCCAATATCATGCCTGCCATCATAATGCCTTTTCTTCCAATTTTGTCTGATAAACCTCCAAAAAACACAAACAATGGAGTTCCAATTAATAAGCCAATCACCATTATGGTGTTCGCTTGCGTATCGTCTATATTACAAATTTTGATCAAAAAAGTTTGGGCATAAAATTGACCTGTGTACCAAATTAAGCCTTGTCCCATGGTCGCTCCAAAAAGCGCTAGTAAAACAAATTTTAAATTTAATTTATTGCCAAATGATTCCTTCAAAGGATTCACTGCTATATTACCTTCTGATTTTGCCTTTTCAAAAAGAGGCGATTCCGACATATTTCTTCGGATCAAAAATGAAATGCCAACCATGATGATGGACAATAAAAAAGGGATTCTCCAGCCATATTCATCAAAATCTTCAGGACTCATAGATGCCTTGGTTAACATGATGATTCCCAAAGAAATGACCAGTCCAACAGTAGCTGTTGTTTGAATCCAGGACGTGAAAAAACCTCGTTTTTCATCTGGCGAATGCTCTGCCACATAAGTAGCGGCTCCACCATATTCTCCACCCAAAGCCAAACCTTGGAGTAGGCGTAAGGTTAAAACTAGAATAGGAGCAAGCGCACCAATGGTGGAATAGGAGGGAATTAATCCAATGGCAAAAGTTGCGCCACCCATCAACATCAAAGTGACCATGAATGTGTATTTACGACCAATTAAGTCGCCCAAACGGCCAAAAAACAAGGCGCCAAAAGGTCTCACCACAAATCCAGCAGCGAAGGTTGCTAGAGTGTTTAAGAAAGCTGCAGTTGGATTATCTGTTGGAAAAAATTTGGTAGATAATACAGTAGCAAGACTTCCGAAAATATAAAAATCGTACCATTCAATCAATGTTCCGACGGAGGAGGCACTAATGATATAAGCAAGGCTTTGCTTTTTTTGATTCATAATTTATGATAGGTTTTTAAGGGGTTCTAATTCTTTCTGGAAATCATTTTTTCATCAAAAATTAAAACGCTACAATTTAGAAAATATAATTCTAAAGCGGGACAATCGGAATACTTATTTGTACAATTTTGTGAAAAAAATCTTCTTTTGATGCGCCCAAGAAAAATTCTACTTTTGTAGTGCAAAATTTCTTAAATGATGTCGAATACTCTCTTTTTTCGTTTTGTCTTATTTCAATTTTTAAAATTAGAAACGCAGATAAATGAATGGGGTGGTCAAGGCTTGAGTTATACCGTTTCGGGAACTACTGGACTTCAATTACATTTAAAAAATGGCAAAAAAATCCTGATTGGCACCCAAAGAGGTGCTGAATTAACCCGTATTTTAACTCAATTAAACAAAATATAAATGTTGGATGCGACAAAAGTGTTATGGGTAGTTGCCGGGCCAACAGCTGTAGGTAAAACGGCTTATTGTGTTGAATTAGCCAAAAAATATCAAACGGAAATTATCTCTGCTGATTCTAGGCAATTTTACAAAGAGTTATCGATAGGCACGGCCAAACCCACTGAAGAGGAGCAAGGAGGAATCAAGCATCATTTTATCAATTCTCATTCTATTGATGAATATTTTTCACCGGGTGATTTTGAGCGGGAAGCGTTAAAAATCATTGAAGAATTATTTAAAACCAAGGATAATGTCATAGTAACAGGCGGGTCAGGCTTGTATTTAAAAGCATTGATGCATGGACTAGATGAAATGCCTGAAGTCGATTTGGTATTGAGAGCTCAATTAGCAGATCGATTATCCAATGAAGGAATTGAAAAGCTATACCTCGAATTGAAAGATAGAGATCCTGATTATGCTGAAAAGGTCGATGCAAAAAATCCACAAAGGATCATGCGCGCCTTAGAGGTGTGTTTATCCACAAATTCCACCTACACCAGTTTTCGTAAGAAAAATCAAGTCGAAAGACCTTTTCAAATCAAGGCAATTTGCCTGGATCGACCGCGGGAAGAGCTGTATCAGCGGATTGATGATCGTATGGATCAAATGTTGGCCAATGGTTTGGTGGAGGAGGCAAAAGCTTTTGAGGATAAACAACATTTATATGCGCTTAAAACCTTAGGCTATAAAGAAGTGTATGGCTTTCTTCGAGGGGAATATGATGAGACAGAAATGGTCAGGTTATTGAAACGTAATTCAAGGCATTATGCTAAAAAACAATTGACATGGTTTAGGCACCAAGGGGAGTTTGAATTTGTGAACATAAAGGATTAAAAACTCAGCAAATTTCTTTTTCTAAGCTCATTTTATTTAATTTAATTTCAATTTCTTTTAAAAGTTGGATGTTTTTGTTTTCTAATCTTGCTGTATCTAACTCGTAGTTTTTTTGTGCCTCGAGCCAATATTCCGCATCAATTTTTAAAGCTTTTTCTAAAACCAAGGCCAAGTTTGCGTTGATATTTCTTTTTCCTTTGATTATTTCATTTAACTGACTTCGATTTAAATTAATAAGCTTAGCGAATTCAATTTGGCTGAATCCATTTGCGATTATTTCATCCAATAAAATGGTGCCAGGATGCGTTGCATAGGCTGGAATTAATTGTTCAATTGTTTTCATTTTAATTAATTTTCTTGACATACTGTTTAACAAGTCCAGGGTTTGATTTGAATTCTTTGTATTTTTTTATTTGACCAGTGTATAAGTCTGATAAATATACTTTTGTAAAAAGTATTTCCATTGAATTGAATACAAAGATAATCATTTGTTCACAACATTGTGAACAATCCTGCTTTGATTTTGAAAATTACAGTAAATTGTATTCAAAAAACTTTTAAAATGTCGCTTGAATTAAGAAAATCACTTTGTTTATAATTTCAAATAACCCTCTATTCCTTCTTCCACATGTTGGCATTGAAATCCTTTGGAGCTTAATAATCGACAAGCGATAAAACTTTGTGTGCCGTTGTAGCAAATGATCGTATAAAAAGTGTTAGGATCTAATTCTGAAATTCTATCCAATAAATGATCGAGTGGAATATGTATCCCACCGAAATGAAAGTCGTCCCATTCTCTTGGAGTACGAATATCCAAAATATGCAAACGAGACAAATTTTTTTTGAATTCTATGGGACTTATTTTGTTCATTAATTATTAATTGTACACTCCTCTTATATTCCATTATCCACGGATTAAAATCCACGGCTACAATAATGATCATCCCTACGGGATGCTACATTTATTTTTCCACGCTCCACTCTTCTCTTTTCTCTTTTCTCTCTCCTCTCTTCTCTTTTCTCTTTTCTCTCTTCCTCAAATCGCCATCAAATTGCAACCTCTAATTTCTGAATTATCAAATCTACCTAATACTTTAAAATGGCTTCCATCCACTTCCAATGATCCTAAATCTTTGGTTTCAATGAAAGAGCATGAATCGATGTTGGCTAAATCTATTACCTTAATTCCACCTATTTTGTGTTTCTGCGTAATATTACTTAATGGATCCGTCACTTCCCTCAATAAAACGCGCATACTAAATCCAGGACTAAATATCCCATCCATTGTGGCATAAGCCTGAGAAAATAATTCTGTCATTCCATATTCAGAAGCAATTTTGGAAGTCCCCATTTTTTCTTTCATAAAGTCATGGACTCGATCACGAATCCATTCCTCTCTTCGACCTTTCATTCCACCTGTTTCCATGATCATAATTCGATCATTTTCTATTGCCTCCTTCCAAAATGCAAAATCTTGTCCTGAATCTATCCAATCCAATAAGCCAAATGTCACCCCGATTAACCAAATTTTTCTCTCTGTTTCTAAGGCTTTTTTGATGTTCAAGGTTAATTCTTCATACTGATTTAGGTAAAAGCCTGAAAGTTCCGATTTCGATTCTTTGATGAAATGGTCCATCATAAATACCAAAGAAGAGGTGCTTCTCTCTAAATAAGAGGGCAAAAGGGCAAAAATGTGGAATTGCTGGAGTTCTCCGTACTTTTCCTCAAAAATTCGTTTGGAAATATGTTGATAAAAAATGGGGTCACAAACAGGATGCTTAGATGGAATTTGTCCCGTTGTGCCTGAACTTTCAAAATTGAATAAGATTTTAGCAAAACCTGTTTGTACTTGATAATTTTTAAACAATTCAATGGGCAAAAAAGGTATTTGATGAATTTCATTCACGTCTTCAATCGAAACATTCATCATTTTTACATACGTTTGGTACAATGGATTGAATGCATATTGGTACTGAAAAACCTCCAATGCGATTTCCTCAAAATCATTTGCATGCAAGTTTAGCACCTTACTTTTTAAAGTTAATTGGGTTTGTTCCCAAATCTCTGGATCCAATTGCATGCCTTTTATGTGAAATTTTATACAAAATTAAAGCAAATCATTAACTTTACAGACTTTAATTTACCGTAATTCAACATGTTGAAGCCAAGTAGTTTCTTTTTTGTGATTGTAATTGCATTGCTAGGCTTGTGGTCTTGTGTTCAAGAACCCAATTTTAGCGCAACGCCGGTAATTCAATTTAACTCCATTCGGAAGATTGTGAAAACATCCAGCGATGGTTTGGGAGGTAAAATTAAAATTGATTCTTTAATCATGTCCGTGGATTTTCAAGATGGAGATGGTGATTTAGGACTGACCGTAGCACAATTAAAGGCAAACCCTAAATACAAGGATTTTAGTAATTTCATCGTAGATGTTTTGATTCAAAAAAACGGAAAATTCGTGCCCATAACATTTAGTCCTAGGTTAGGTGGATTGGTAAATTTTCCATTTTTGCCCAACCAAAAACCAGGTCCCATAGAAGGTACCATCGATTATTCTACACCCTTTGTTTATGCATTTTACAAAGGATATTCACCTCTTTTTACAGAAAAAAACGATACACTTAAATTTCAAATAAAAATTGTGGACAATGCTTTTAACGTTAGTAATACCGTTGAGACTGCCCCAATCATCATCTTTCAAGACTAAAAATTAATCCATGAAATTATTACAAACAGCTTTCGTAGGAATTTGTCTGTATTTGGCAATTCTAAATCCCATTTTTGCACAAAAGGAAATTACTTTAGACGATATTTGGAAAAATTATACCTTTAGACAAAAATCCATTCAGAATTTTAATTGGACCAAAGATGGCCAATCTTACACTGAATTAAAGGAGGGCAAAATTTATAAATATAGCGTTGCTGATCCGAATAAGTCAGAAGTGCTTTTTGATCAAAGCAAAATCGCTACTTCAGAAGGAAAGAAAATTTCCATGCAAGAATTTTCTTTTTCAAAAGATGAACAAAAAATTCTGATCTCTACTGAGGTTGAATCAATCTATCGTAGAAGTACCAAGGAAATCAATTATATTTTTGATATTAAAACCCAAAAGCTCAGTCTGTTGTCTAATGGAGGGAAGCAAATGCACGCTACCTTTTCCCCTGATGGCAACTTTGTTGCATTTTCTAGGGACAACAATATGTTTGTTGTCAATGTGGCAACTGGCGCAGAGAAAGCGATAACAAATACCGGTAAGATTAATGCTATCATTCATGGAGTTTGTGATTGGGTTTATGAGGAAGAATTTTCATTTTCTCAAGCTTTTCAATGGTCTCCAGATAGCAAAAAAATTGCCTATTATACCTTTGATGAAACCAAAGTTCCAGAATATAATATGCAGATGTGGGGAGATTTATATCCCAAAGACTATCGTTTCAAATACCCCAAAGCAGGAGAAGCCAATTCCATTGTGAGTCTTTCCGTTTATCAATTAGATAATACAAAAACAAGTACGGTGGATGTGGGTAAAGAAAAGGATCAGTATATTCCAAGAATGAAATGGACTAATGATGCAAATGTGCTTTCATTTATGCGTTTGAATCGTTTGCAAAATCATTTGGACCTAATTCATTCAGACATTAAATCAGGAAAATCAAGCATAGTCTACACAGAAAAAAGCAGTACATCTTTGGAGATTGAAGCTGTTGGGAATGATTTGACCTATTTGAGCGATAACAAACGCATGATTTTGTCGTCTGAAAAATCGGGATTTAAACATTTGTATTTGGCTGAAATTGCAACGGGTCAATTGACTCCCATCACTCAGGGTAAATGGGAAGTGGATGATTTTTATGGTTTTGATGAAAAATCACAAACATTGTATTTCAGTGCCGCAGAAATATCACCCATCAGTCGCCAAGTATATCAAATTCAATTGGACGGTTCGAGCAAAAAACTAATTTCTAGCAATACTGGAACAAATTCAGCCAATTTTAGTCCAGATTATTCTTATGTGATTTTCAATAGAAGTTCTGCCAAAGAACCTTTGGAAATTACTTTGAAAACTAGTGGTGGGAAGGTGCTTCGTGTGTTGGAAGATAATAGCAAATTGAAACAACAATTAAAGGATTACCAGATAGCTACTCGCGAATTTTTTGAAATTCCACTGGCAAATGGTGAACATTTAAACGCCTATTGTATCAAGCCTGCCAACTTTGATCCAAGCAAAAAATACCCTGTTTTAATGCACGTTTACGGTGGACCAGGTAGTCAACAAGTAGTAGATTCTTATCCCGGCTCAGATTTATATTGGTATCAATTGTTGTTGAATAAAGGCTATTTGATTTATTGTGTAGATAATCGCGGGACTGGTGCAAGAGGGATTGATTTCGAAAGAATTACTTACCGAAATTTGGGCAATATTGAAGTACAGGATCAAATTTATTCTGCGAAATATTTGGGGACATTGCCTTATGTGGACAAAAATAGAATTGGTATTTGGGGTTGGAGTTATGGTGGATTTATGGCGGCCAATTGTTTAATGCAAGGGGCGGAAGTGTTTAAAGCGGCCATTTCTGTGGCGCCAGTTACCAATTGGAGATTTTATGATTCCATTTATACCGAGCGTTACCAAGGTTTGCCACAAGATAACGCAGCAGGATATGACGATAATTCGCCAGTTTCACATGTAAATAAATTAAAAGGTAATTTGCTTTTGGTACATGGAACGGGAGATGATAATGTCCATTTTCAAAATGCGGTTTCATTGCAAGATGCTTTGATTAAGGCCAATAAGCAATTCCAAAGCTTTTATTATCCAAATAGAAACCATGGAATTTCAGGAGGAAATACTCGTTTGCATTTGTATCAAATGATGACTGATTTCTTGTTGAAAAATTTATGATGATAAGGTAAAATTGCAATTTTGGGTTAGTTTTATCTAATTTTTAAACAAAATTGGCTATTTTTGCTCTTTCATATTACGCCCTACGAATTTCGATTCGATAAATATAATTTTATGACCCTACATAGAGAAGGAAAAACCATATTAATCAGTACGTTAGTAATTGTTTTATCTATCAATGCGTTAATCGCATATTTTTTCCCAGAAAATACTTATTTAAGAGAAGGAATTGTTGTTGTAACTTCTTTATTTTTCTTGATAATTTTACAGTTTTTTAGAGTTCCTAAAAGAGTAACGGAAATTAATCCCCATCATATTATTGCGCCAGCGGATGGGAAAGTGGTTGTGATTGAAGAGACAGTAGAAACGGAATATTTTAAAGGGCCGAGAAGACAAGTTTCCATATTCATGTCACCAATCAATGTTCACATCAATTTTAATCCTATTTCAGGAATTGTTTCCTATTTCAAATATCATCCAGGCAAATATTTAGTGGCTTGGCATCCGAAATCAAGCACTGAAAATGAACGTACAACTTTCGTTGTAAAGCATGAAAATGGGACGGAAGTTCTTTTTCGTCAAATTGCTGGAGCACTAGCTAAACGTATTTGTTGGTATGCCAAAGAAGGAGATACCGTAACCCAAGGAACAGAATTTGGCTTCATTAAATTTGGTAGTAGAATCGATATTTATCTTCCTTTGGATGCAAAAATTTGTGTAAATATCGGAGATAAACCTGTAGGTGGAGAGACCGTTATCGCAACGATTTGATGAAAAGATGTATGATGTAAGATGTATGATGTAAGATGTATGAGGTAGTTTATCGGGAGGTTATTTTATATTCTTAATTAAACTTACATTATACATTTTAGATCATTCTCAATTCAATATTCTTTCATACATCTTACATCATACATCTTACATCTCTTACATCACTCCCAGTTCGCCCAATTTTCTTCAATCAAACGAATGATCTTTTCCAGTCCAATTTGATCTATTTCAGAAAAATCGTTTAGTTGATCACTATCTAAATCAAAAACCAAAATCACATTTCCATCTGCACCTTTGGCAGGTAATACAATTTCTGATTTAGAGGCAGAAGCACAAGCAATATGTCCAGGGAATTCATCCACATTCGGTACAATGACAGTTTGTTGAATCGTAAAAGCATGACCACAAACTCCTTTGTGAAAAGGGATTCTTGTACAAGCTACAGGTCCTTGGAAAGGTCCTAAGACCAATTCTTTACCTTTGTTTAAATAAAAACCTACCCAAAAAAAGCCAAATGTCTCATGAATAGCTGCTGCAATATTGGCTAAATTGGCATATTTATCTGTTTCTCCGGCTAAAAGATGCTCGATTTGAGGTAAGAGTATGTTGTACTTTTCGGCACGGGTTCCTTCTATTTTAACTAAATCTTCTGCCATTTAGGATGCACTTTCTTGTTGAACAAAATATCTTTTTAACCATGAATTAGCAGCTACTTCTGGCCAATTAGTTTGGTAATAAATTAAATTAGGAATTAAGGGTGTCACAACTTTCGATTCAGCTGTTATGTGTTCTTCTTGAACTGCCTGTTTAATGGATGGAAGAGGATACATGTCTAGTTTTTCTTCATTGACAATTGCCAACGTTCTATCAAAGAAATCAATGGATAATTGTCTTCCTAATTCTTTGAACCATTGAGTAGAAGCATCAATGGAACAGCCTGAAGCTTGATTCGTCGATTCGTCTAGTCCAAGAATGACCACTTGCTTATATCTAATTTCAAAAGACCCTTTTAGTCCAGCCCCATGTGCATTCCATGATTCAATAGCCTCGGGCAAAAATGCGTTTAATTGTTCAATTTCTATTTCAGAAAATGGCCTATTTGCTTGATATACCCATATTCTTGCATTGGGAGGTAATTTATTAAATGGAGTGTACATATTTATAATTTTAATGATTGCTGAACTAATTCAGCTAAATCTACTACTTGAATGCTTTTATCGTGCCCTGTTTTATTTAATCCGTCTTGTAGCATAACCATGCAAAATGGACATGCAATGGCCACTTTAGTAGCACCCGATGCAATTATTTCTTCCGTCCTTCTAACTTGCATATCAATTTTGCCTTCTTCGGGTTCTTTAAAGACTTGAGCGCCTCCCGCTCCGCAACATAAACCTTTTGTGCGACAACTTTTTAGCTCCTTTACTTCTTTTTCTAAACCTTCTATCACTGCTCTTGGAGCTTCAAAGATACCATTTCCTCGACCTAAATAGCAAGAATCATGAAATGCGATTTCTTCTTTTTGTGTGTTTTCAGCTTTGATTTTTCCACTTTGCAACAAATCTGCCAATAAAGTACTGTGATGAATAACCTCGTAATTTCCACCTAAGGCGGGATATTCATTTTTTAAGGTATTAAAACAATGTGGACAAGCAGTTACGATTTTTTTTACGCCATACAGATTAAGCGTTTGTATATTCGTTGCAGCCTGCATCTGAAATAAAAACTCGTTGCCAGCTCTCCTAGCCGGATCGCCCGTACAGGATTCCTCCGTTCCTAGAACTGCGAAACTTACTTGGGCCTCATTTAAAATTTCACAAAAAGCCCTCGTCACCTTCTTCTGGCGATCGTCAAATGAACCTGCACAGCCGACCCAAAATAAATATTCGGGACTTTCTCCTTTGGCCGCCCATTCAGCCATGGTGGTGATTTTCAACTCCATTATTTCTGCAATTTTTCTTTTTCTAATGCCCGCATTTCTGCAACTGTTAATTTACTTCCATCATGACTCCAACCAGGAGGGCCAAAAATGTAGAACCAAACACTTTTAAGCGAATTGGCTTTTAACAAATCCTTAGCTATTTGTACCCATTCAAAAAAGGCAATTTTCACCGGATTATAGCTTTCAATCTGGGTAGTTAATCCATAACTTGGATGTTGTTCTTCTTTTTGAAAAGAACCAAACATGCGGTCCCAAATAATTAAAACACCTCCATAATTTGTGTCCAAATAATTCAAATCCGTTCCATGGTGTACCCGATGATGGGAAGGCGTATTGAAAATATATTCAAACCACTTAGGCATTTTATGAATGAATTCAGTATGAATCCAATATTGATACAACAAGCTAATTTGTTGGAAGGTAATTAGAATCAAAGGGTTAATGCCAATCAAAGGAATCCACAAATAAAAAATAAACATTCCTGAAATATTGGAAGTCCAAGTTTGTCTTAATGCAGCTGCCAAATTGTATTTGGGGGAGGAATGATGTACAATATGAGATGCCCAAAAATACCTGATTTCGTGAGATAATCGGTGCATCCAATAATAAGTAAAATCCTCTGCAAAAAAGGTGAATACCCAAATTGGCCACCAATCAAAGGCAAATTCTTGTAATTTAAAATTGTCGTAGACATACAATACACTACCAAATCCAACAGCTTTAGTAAGCATCCCAATAATCAAATTGCCAATCCCTAAACTAATAGAGGTTAAGGAATCTTTAGCCTCAACAAATTTTCGCTTTTGCTTGTATGAAACATAAGATTCGATGATGACCGTCAATAAGAAAAAGGGAATTGCATATAAAATAATACTTCTCATATTAGTTTAATTTTACCGTTTCTTTCAAAAAATGAATACTTGCTTGCAAAGGTATTTCCACATGTTCTCCCAATATTGGGGAAGTCATTACGTGATACCCAGATAAAGGAAATGCTTGCTCTTTTTTCAAATAGGCTGGAGTTCCTAACAAAGGAAACATTTCTTTCATTGCTTTGACAGAAACTACATTGTCTTGATGTTGCTCATCTTTGTAATAATAGGTCAAAAATACGGGACATTTGACTGCTTGAAAGACTTCTTCTGTCATTTCGTGCGTCAAAAAATTTTGTAATGCGATGATTCCATCCACTTTATAATGCAAACTCCAATATTGCTCATGCAGGGCATTTTTGGCTGGAATATCTCGATATTCACTTCCTAAAATGGCTTTAGCAATTTGCTTACCCCAAGGGTTATCTAATAATGTTGCATTAGGATCTGCTACCGCAATACATGGGCCATATAAAATCAAGGCCTTTATTTCAGGGTGTTTGCTTGCTAGCACCAAAGAAAGAGCTCCTCCAAATGATGTGCCCAAAACGACCACCTCATCTCCCAATTTTTTTGCGATGGCATAATAATTTTCTACGCTTTCATAAAAATCATCGGCCGTGATATTTTCAAAAACCTTATCTGATTTTTTTTCTCCATGTCCAGCCACTCGTGCTAAAACCAAATTTGCACCAAAAGCTTTGGCAACTTCCCTATGCACGGGATCTCCTTCCATTTGTGAAGCAGAAAATCCATGGACATACAGAAATACGATCTTCGTTTTCTTGGGATGTAAAGAGTCTGCCCACACGATTTTTCCCTTGTTGTTAGGTTTCAAATTCAGATTTTGAGCCTCTTTTTGTTCTATGAATTGTTGGATTTTTGGCAAAGAATCAGGAATGTTTGTCCAAGTTACTCCAGGATCCAGCGTTGGGCTTTCAGGACTTGGTCCTAGAAAATAAACCAAGGCTATGAATGCGATGGCGGTAAGTATTTTTTTCATATCAGTTTTTTGCCCAATTCATTCGATCATTTGCATCAAATTTCCATGGGGCTTGATTGGTTTCTATATTACTAAACATGGAATTCCAAGCCGCAGGAGCATCAGATAATTCCATTATTTGAAATCTTCTTAATTCTAAAATGATATTTAATGGAGAAAGTTCCATCGGACAAGCTTCCACGCAAGCCATGCAGCTTGTGCAAGCGCGTAATTCTTCTGCCTGGATATAATCTCCTAAAAGGCTTTTCCCGTCATCCATCCAAGTTCCTTTGTTCACCACTAAATTTTCACCCACCTCCTCTAATCTATCCCGCGTATCCATCATGATTTTTCTCGGAGAAAGTGCTCTTCCTGATTGATTCGCTGGACATTGTTCGGTGCATCTACCACATTCTGTACAGCTATAAGCGTCTAAAGCATGCTTCCAATTCAAATCTTTGACATCTTTGGCTCCAAATTTCATGTTTTCGTTTGCTTGAAAATTCGGATCGACGGGTAAATTCAGCATGATATTCACTTCGTTTGTAATGGCCGGCATATTCGCCATTTCAGCAAAAGGCTTCAAACTAGAAAAGTAGGTTGCCGGGAATGCTAAGAAAATATGTAAATGTTTGGAATAAGTAACGTAAAGAGCAAAACTTAATATGCCAGCAATATGAAACCACCATGCCATTCGTTCGATGATGATTAGATTAGTTGTTGAAATTGAGTTGAATAATGGAATAAAATTTTTGGAAACAATAAAAGACCCAACAGGACTATAATGGGCAATATTTCTAGTTTGTAAGACCGCATCACTCGCATTCATTATCCATAAAGCCAACATTAAAATGACCTCAATCAATAGAATGGTATAGGCATCTTGTACCGGAAATCCTTTGAGTTCTGTATGTTTATTAGCTTGTAAACGGGGCAAAGAAAGGAGGGCTCTTCTAGTGAAAAAAACCAGACAAGCGATGAACACTCCCAAAGATAAAAGTTCAAAAAAATTGAGTAGTAAAGCATAGAAACCACCTAAAATAGGAGCAAAGATTCGATGTGTACCAGCGATTCCATCAATGATTATTTCTAAGATTTCCAGATTGATCAAAACAAAACCGATGTAAATAAGAAAATGGAAAAAGCCAACCAACGGTTTTTGAAACATTTTTTTTTGCCCAAAAGCTAATAAAAACACTCGCTTCCATCGTTCTGAAGATCGATCTGTAAGGGTCACTTTTTGGGTGATATGAATACTGGCTGCAATTTGCTTAAATCGCTTAACAATCAGGTAGGACATGCCTCCAAGCAATAAAATGAACGCTATTTGAGTAAAAATAATTGCCATAATGATCATGCTTTCTGGGAATCAGAATAGTATGCTAATCATACTATTTTACAAGACCCAAATCTAGAGATTTTTTTTGAGGTATAGATCAAGTAAACTGATAATTTCTTGGAAATAAATAGAATTTTATTTTAAATTGTTAGTGTATTATTTAAACCAACCACTAATTAAATGTATCCGCTCCATTCTCCTCCTCTTATTTCGAAATAATCAATCGCTTCATTGCTTTTAGTCGTTAACACAATGACATAATTTTTTAACAATCACTAAACACTTTCCATTATGAAAAATAATTTCAAAACGTATTTAAAGATTTTAGTAGGCATTGGCCTTGCCGTTTTTTTCTACAAAGTAATTTTTCCTGATTTCTATGTTGGCTTCCGAGAAGGATATAATCAGGCAAAAAAAGATCGAAGTAAGTAAGATAAGAGGTAATGATTTTGTTTTGACTCGAAACATTCAATCGAATTTATGAGAACCAATGTCTTGTATTTTTTTTTAAACCCTAAAGTAGTTGAAGATAATAGGGTTTTTACTTGGAAACATTTGAAAATGATTTTCCTTGTTTATGTTCTGTTTTTTATTGCTCAGGGAATCTTTTTTGGAATTATTAAGCTGTTAGATGGTGCCCTTTTTGACAAGACAATGCATTTGTTTAAGTCGACTTTTTCTGGCGAAAATTATGTTCATCCAATGTATTTGGTAATCATCGCCCCAATTTTGGAAGAGATCCAGTTTCGTTTACCGATGGATTTGAAGAAGAATTCAATTTGCATGGGCTTAGCTATTTTTTTAGGAAATTTGCTTATGTCATCATTCCATATACCGCTTTTTTATGCCGAATTTCAAGTTTTACCACTTCTAGAATTTCTTTTTGTTTACGGGGTTTTGTTTGTTGTTTTTGCTTGGGGTTATCAAATTTTTTTAGATAAATGGCGATTGGACATTCCTAATTATGTTGTCTTTTACTTTTTATCGATACTTTTTGCTCTTATGCACTTGGTTAATTACCTACCTCTTGAATCTAATTTGAATTTTGAATACATAATTATTGTATTTAGTCATTTTATAAGTGCATGCTTATTTGGTTACTTAAGGTGTCAGTATGGATTTTGGAGTGGGATTATCATGCATGGATTAGTGAATTATTTTTGAAATTATTTTACCAGTTTGATTTTATCAACAAACTGATAATCTACCATTCCCTATTTTTTATCTCAAAACACTCTTATAAATTTACACTCAATACCTAACCATTAATAAATTATGTATCACATCGGCGACGATATTGAAAACTCGGTAGAGAATCTCATTGCTAAAAATCGAGAAAATGCCATTTCCCTTTATTTTGTTTTTATTTTGGCCATTGCAAGCCTATTATTTTCGTTGCCATATATTTGGGTAGATATAAGTTCACAAAGTAGGGGAATCATCCGTTCTGCTGATGAAAATGTACCGCTCATTTCATTGGTCAATGGCAAAATTACTTACCTCAATATTCATAATAACCAAAGCGTAAAAAAGGGGGAAATTCTCTTGAAAATTGATCCAGAAATTTTGGAATCGCAAGTAGGCTTAAATACTAATTTCAAAAGTCAAACCTTGCAATCCATCCAAGATTTGGAGCAAATCAATGGGTCAAACAATCCTTTAATTATACAAGAAAATTTAAAGGAGGATTATCAAAAGTTCTTAAAGCAAAAAACGGAACTAGAAAGTAAACTTGCATTGGCAGAAATTAACTTTCAAAGAAATAAAAAATTGTACGATGAGCGGGTGATTTCAACTTCTGAGTATGAGCGGTTTTTATACGAACTCACTTTTGTCAAAGACGCTTTGAATAGCTTTGTTCAACAACAAAAATTTGCTTGGGAAAAACAAAAAAAGGAACTGTTGGACGCTTTAAAAAATTATGAGAACTCCTTAGAGAAATTGAATTTAGAAAAAAAGAATTATGTATTGAAAGCACCCATGAGTGGCACAATTGTCAATTTTAAAGGTTTTCAAGTGAATTCTTTTATTGGTGGAGCTTCTACAATTGCTGAAATTTCACCTAACCATGGCCTGTTAGTAGAATGCCAAGTTCAACCCAAAGATATTGGATTGATTAGGCAAGGACAAAGGGTAAAGTTTGAATTAGATGCTTTTAATTATAACCAATGGGGATTCATCGATGGAGAAGTGATGGAAATGGATCAAAACGTAAGCATTCAAGATAAGGAAGTATTCTTTAAGGTCCGCTGCCTGTTGAATGAAACACATTTAAAGTTGAAAAATGGATATAAAGCGAAGGTTGGGAAAGGAATGACTCTCACGGGTCGTTTTATTCTCAATCGCAGAAATTTATATCAATTATTATTCGACAAAATTGACAATTGGTTGAATCCGAATAAGCAAGCAAATAATTAATATGCCATCCATAAAAATTAAACAGCACGATATCAAGGATTGTGGTGCTGCATGTTTGGCTTCCATTGGGAATCATTATCAAGTTAATTTGCCCATTGCAAAAATCCGATTGTTGGCTCAAACTGATTTAAGGGGAACCAATGTATTAGGAATTGTACAAGCTGCCGAGAAAATGGGTTTTTCTGCGAAAGGTGTTAAAGGTGGAATGGAGTCTATTCCTAAAATCCCGCTGCCTGCCATTGCTCATGTGGTTTTAAAAAATCAGTTGCACCATTTTATAGTGATTTATAAAGTCGGCAAAAAATATGTAGAAGTAATGGATCCTGCTGTGGGTAGGATGGATAAATACACTTGGGATGATTTCAAAGAAATATGGACCGGAGTACTGATTTTATTTGCTCCTAATGACGAATTTAAAAAATATAATGCAACGGTTTCTCCATTCAAGCGTTTTTGGGATTTAATACAGCCTCACAAAAGCATTTTATTGCAATCTGTTTTTGGAGCAATGTTATTTACCGTATTAGGTCTTGCCATGTCTATTTATATTCAGAAAATCACGGATTATGTGTTGGTAGATGGCAATAAAAATTTATTGAATTTAATGAGCGCTGGGATGCTGTTACTCGTTACCCTACAAGCATTTATTGGGAGCAAAAAAAGTATCATGATGATGAAAACGGGGCAATTAATGGATGCCCAACTGATACTAGGCTATTACAAACACCTGCTTCATTTGCCACAACGTTTTTTTGATACGATGCGAATTGGTGAAATTACTTCCAGAATCAATGACGCCATTAAAATCCGAAATTTTATCAATGAAGTAGCCATCGAAATGGTCGTAAATGTATTTGTCGTGATATTTTCCTTCGCTTTGATGTTTACCTATTATTGGAAACTTGCTCTTGTTATGTTGATTTTGATTCCATTTTATGCAACAATTTATGCAATTATGAATCATTTGAACAAAAAAGTTGAGCGGACAATCATGGAAAATGCGGCTGATTTAGAAACTCAATTGGTAGAATCTGTTAATCATATTAGAACAATTAAAGAATTTGGAGTAGAGGATTTTTCTAATTTAAAGACAGAAAACCGCTTTGTTAAATTATTATTTTCAGCCATTAAATCAGGTTATAATTCTGTGTTTGCAGGGACTTCTAGTTCCTTTATATCTTCGATTTTTACCATTATTCTCATGTGGTTAGGCGCTGGTTTTGTCTTAGATAGACAGATTACGCCGGGGGAACTATTTTCCTTTTATGCTTTAATAGGATATTTCACTTCTCCAGTAGCTTCCTTGATAGGAGCAAACAAGTCAATTCAAAGTGCCTTAATTGCCGCTGACCGATTGTTTGAAATCATGGATCTTGAAAGAGAGTCGACAGAGAATAAATTTAATATAACCAATAATGATCTTGGAGATATAAAGTTGGAAAATGTGTCGTTTTCTTATGGCAATCGAGTACAAGTTTTTAAGGATTTTAGTGCTTGTTTTAAGAAGAATGAAATGACGGCTATTGTTGGAGAGAGTGGAAGCGGGAAGACCTCTTTATTTGCCATTCTGCAAAATTTATATCCTGTGAATGAAGGCAAAATTCACTTTGGCGATTATACCTTAGACAGTATTCAGTATCAAAGTTTACGTAACCTGATCGGAGTGGTCCCTCAACAAGTCAATTTGTTTTCTGGGAATGTTATAGAAAATATCGCCTTAGGGGATTCATTTCCGGATATCAAAAGAGTTTTGGCATTGTGTCAAGACTTGGGTATTGCGGAATTTATTGAAAAACTACCCGCCAATTACCAAACACCTTTGGGTGAAAATGGCGCGATGTTATCTGGAGGACAAAAACAACGCATTGCCATCGCTAGGGCATTATATAAAAATCCAGAGATATTGTTGTTGGATGAAGCAACTTCTTCCTTAGATTCCAATGCAGAAGCATTGATTCATGAAGTGATACAAAATTTTAAACAGCAAAATAAAACTGTTATTACCATCGCTCATCGATTGTCAACCATTGTGCTTGCGGATCATATTTTGGTGATGAAAGAAGGGCTTGTTCAAGAATCAGGGAATCACCAAGAATTACTCAACAGGAGGGGACTTTATTTCGAGATGTGGAACAAACAAGTAGCCTAAAAATTCGGGTGCCCAAAGTTTTTAATCTATGGACACCCAAATGGTATTTAAATAGATGGTGTATTTAATTCTGCTAATGAGGCATCAATTTGTTCTTGGGTCACTTCAAAATCAACCAATTTCCCATTCAAATATTGTTCATATGAACCTAAGTCGAAATTACCATGTCCACATAAATTGAATAATATGGTTTTTGAAACACCTTCTTTTTCAGCTTGTTTAACTTGACGAATCACCTCAGCGATAGCGTGTGTAGCCTCTGGTGCTGGGATAATTCCTTCTGTTCTGGAGAATAATATACCCGCTTCAAAGCATTCATTTTGATTTATGGCATCCGCTTCAATTAAGCCATCTTTTAATAATTGACTTACAATGGCACCTGCACCGTGGTAACGTAACCCTCCCGCATGGATAGGAGATGGTACGAAATTATGCCCTAAGGTGTACATTGGAATTAATGGTGTCATACCTACAGTATCTCCAAAATCATAACGGAATACTCCTCGTGTTAATTTAGGGCAAGAAGTTGGCTCAACGGCGATGGCTCGTGTTTTTGGCCCGCCTGATAAATTATTTTGTAGGAAAGGAAATGCTATTCCTGCGAAGTTCGATCCACCTCCAAAAGGTGCAACTATAATGTCTGGATAATCACCTGCTTTTTCCAATTGTTTCATTGCCTCCAATCCGATGATGGTTTGGTGCATCAAAACATGGTTTAATACGGAACCTAAAGCATATTTGGTATCTTCATTTTTTGCAGCAATTTCAACTGCTTCAGATATTGCAATACCTAAACTGCCTGGTGAGTTAGGGTCTTGAGCTAATATTGATCTTCCTGCGTCTGTTAAATTGGTAGGAGAAGGGTGAACCTTAGAGCCCCAAGTATTCATCATAATTTTACGGTAAGGTTTTCCTTCATAACTAACCTTTACCATAAATACTTCACATTCGATATTGAATAGTTTGCAGGCAAAACTCAACGCAGAGCCCCATTGGCCAGCACCTGTTTCAGTTGAAATTTTCTTAACACCTTCTTTGGCATTATAGTAGGCTTGAGGAATAGCGGTGTTTGGTTTATGTGAACCAGCAGGACTAACCCCTTCGTACTTATAATAAATTTTGCAATTTGTTTTTAATGCCTTCTCTAATTCCAATGCACGAAACATAGGCGTCGGCCTCCAAATTGAATATAAATTCCTCACCTCATCAGGTATTTCTACCCAACGTTCTTGACTAACCTCTTGTTTGATTAATTCCATGGGAAACAAAGGGGCCAAAGCTTCTGGGCCAATGGGTTGTTGTGTTCCTGGATGTAAGGGAGGAAGTGGTTTGTTGGGCATATCTGCCACGATATTATACCAATGAGTTGGAATTTCTGATTCAGATAAAAGGATTTTTCTCGACTGTGCCATAGTTAGGAAAGGATAAAAAAGGTTTGTTTAAGTTAAAATGATTCTATTATTAATTCGTAAAGTACTAAAATGTAAATTAAATTCAAAAAAAAAGACCCTCCGAAGAAGGTCTTAAAATGATTCTATTTTTTTAACTATTATTTTTTTCTGAAAAATAATGAAATTGGAGTACCGTCTAATTTAAACGCTTTTCGCATCTGATTTTCCAAATATCGTTCATAGCTCTCTTTGATGTATTGTGGTAAATTACAGAAAAAGATAAATGTCGGATACGGTGTAGAAACCTGTGTACAATATTTGATTTTAATGTATTTCCCTTTCCACGCTGGAGGCGGGTAGCTTTGGATGACATCCAACATCACATCATTTAATTTAGAGGTAGAAATTTTTTGTGATCTATTTTCATAAACCTCTAACATCAATTCAATTACTTGAAAAATTCGTTTTTTCTCCATTACTGAGGTGAATATAACGGGCATGTAATTCAAAGGCGCCATTCTATCTTTAATGGCTTTCTCCAACCTGATGGCTGTGTTGGTATCTTTCGCTACCAAATCCCATTTATTAATCATTAAAACGATACCTTTCTTAGCTTTATCAGCCATACTCACGATATTCATATCTTGAGCCTCTAAACCAGTGTTGAAATCGATCGTAGTTGCATCAATTAAAATAATAGCGACATCACATTCCTCCAAGGCTTTGATAGAACGTAAAACAGAATAATATTCGATATTATCATCAATTTTAGCTTTGCGGCGGATACCAGCTGTGTCGGTAATAATAAAATCTTTACCATAAAGCGTATAATGGTTTTGAATAGCATCACGCGTTGTTCCAGCAATATCTGTTACAATGGATCGATCATTCCCTAATAAGGCATTTAAAAATGACGATTTACCTACATTTGGACGTCCTAAGATGGCAACACGCGGAACGCCAGCCTCTGGATTTTCAATGCCTTCTTCTTTGAAATGAGAAACCATTTCATCCAACATATCCCCAGTACCACTTCCACTTTCTGCAGCAATAGGAAATGGGTCTCCTAAACCTAATTCGTAAAATTCAGCTGCGGCAAAAGCTTTCTCATGTGTATCAGCTTTATTGGCTACTAATAGTACAGGTTTTTTTGATCGTCTTAATACTTTAGCAAAATCTTTATCTAAATCTGTTAATCCTGTTGAACAATCTACTACGAACAATAAAACAGCCGCTTCTTCCATGGCCATTTCAACTTGTTCACGAATAGCTCCTTCAAATATGTCGTCGGAACCGTGCACATAACCTCCTGTATCAATTACAGTAAAAAACTTACCTGTCCACTGACCGTAACCATAATGGCGGTCTCTTGTTACGCCAGACATGTTGTCCATGATGGCTTTTTTTTGCTCAATAAGACGGTTAAACAAGGTAGATTTTCCTACATTGGGGCGACCGACAATGGCAATAATATTTGTTGACATGTTATAAAAATTAATCGAGTGTATACCCGAATGAACGCAATTTATCAGCTTTCCCGCGCCAATCTGGCTCCACCTTCACAAATTGCTCTAAAAATACTTGTTTACCAAAAAACTTCTCCAATTCAGCACGGGCCTGAATTCCTACTTTTTTAATACTCTCTCCCTTATGACCAATCAAAATGGCCCGCTGAGAAACGCGTTCCACATAAATTTCAGAGGAAATACGAATGATTTTTTCCTCCTCTTTAAAGGCAGTTACCACTACCTCGCAGGAATAGGGAATTTCTTTTTTGTAATTCAGAAAAATTTTCTCCCGAATCATCTCCGCGGCAAAAAAACGCTCTGGCTTATCCGTCAGTTCATCTTTATCAAAAAATGGCGGATGCACCGGCAATTGATTCACCACCTGCGTAAAAATCTCGTCCAAATGAACCCCTTCTTGCGCAGAAATAGGCAAAACCGTTTTTCCAGGGAAAATACCTTGCCAATATTTCAAACATTCCTGCAACCGCTCAGAATCGACTAAGTCGATTTTATTCACCAAAACCAGAATCGGTGTTTCCGTTTGATCCTTCCAACTCGTCAAAAATTCCAAATCTTCATAGGTGTCAAACACATCTGTCACATATAAAACCACATCCGCGTCTTCCAACGAATTGCGTACAAATTGCATCATGGATTCGTGCAATTCATACTTAGGCAATAAAACCCCTGGCGTATCCGAATAAACGATTTGATATTCCGTTCCATCCTGAATGCCATTCAGCATTCCCAGGATTCTATGGCGGGTTGTTTGAGCTTTGGAACTAACAATGGAAAGACGTTCTCCCACAAGCGCATTCATCAACGTACTTTTGCCTACATTGGGTTTTCCTATTATACTTATAAAACCGGCCTTGTGTTGATGATCCATAATTTTTAACAAAGATACTTGTTTTTCCCGAAA
>JBJTNH010000082.1:0-12082 GCA_046073945.1 Aquirufa sp.
AAATTTAAACCTATGAAAAATATACAATACTTATTTTTATTTGGGATCATATGTTTCATTTTTTCTTGCCATCCTGATTCCAAGGAAGAGTTCTACCCTACTTTCCGCCTCATTCAAACAAATAAAATTCATTTTAACTCCTTTGTCGATTGTAATATGGCGGAGGCTTGGATTGGAGATACTTTACGAATTTTTCCTGGAAAATATGGAGAAGATCCACTCTGGGGAGATGCCAAAGATTTAAAATATTCCGATGGTCTAAATTCGATGGATGTTTTTAGCAATGAAGCAAAGGAATTTCATAATCCTAAAATGCCAGCCAATGTTCATCCCAACGAAGAAGGATTGCATGGGGCCGTTTGGTTTGAAACCATGTACCAAGACCCCCAGGATAAATCTGGCAAGACCTTGTTTGGAATTTATCACAATGAAAATTATCCAGAAACATTCCCCTATCGCACTAAAACAGGTAAAGGCTATTTAAAAACAAAAAACTGGCCAAGGGGTATCACTGGCCCCGATAGTCCAGCTGCTGTTTGTAGAATCGGTATCATGAAATCCAAGGATGGTGGCAAATCCTGGGAAAATAAAGGGATTTTTATTGAAGACCTCAATGATCGAATGACCTTAAAACCTCACAATGTTTCTCAAACTTTTGCAGGCGGTGTGGGTGATCCATCAGCCGTTGTCAGCGGAGATCATTTGTATTTATTTTATGGGGAGTATGCTTATCCTGGAATTTATCAACCCGCTACCTTTGATCCATTCAAGGAAAAAGCAGGTCAGTGTATAAGTGTGGCAAGAATTGCCTTGAAAGATTTGGAAAATCCCCAAGGCAAAGCCAAACGTTGGGGAGGAAGCTCTTTTAATATTCCGTTTGACAGCATCGGGAAACCCATTAAATCGCTTCAAATTCCAAAAAAAGAAGGCGGAGGGCCTATTTCATCTAAAAATGGCGGATATTATTGGGGACCTTCGGTGAGCTGGAACGAATATTTAAATTGTTGGGTCATGTTAATGGCTAAATCAGAAGGCTTATCTTGGAAAGGAAGTAGGGTCTATATTTCTTTTAATCCCAACAAAAATTTAGCTGCTGGTAATAATTCGCAAGCTTGGACCAAACCTCGAATATTTTTCGAAAAGCCAGGTTATATTTTATGGTACCCTTCTTTACAACCTTTGGATGATAAAGAATCTGTGCAAAAAAAATATACTTCTCTGAGGCTTGGAAAACGTGCACGATTCTTTGTTAAACGAATGCGGCCCATCGATGATTCTTATGCTTCAGATTTTATTATTGAATTTGAGAAATAATTAGATAAGTTTACGGAAAATTTATACCTATTAAACCTATGAAACTTACGAGAAGAGAAATGCTTCAGTCCGCTGGATTTTTTGCAGGAGCTTCTGCCATTCCACCTACGGAACAAAAAATAACGAAAGCATCCAAAAAGGAAATTACGCTTTGCCTTAATTTAAGCACCATCATGGGTCAAAATTTGGGATTCATTAAAGAATTGCAAATTGCTGCAAAATCAGGTTTTTCCTCTGTGGAAATTTGGGTGCCTACCTTAGAAAAATACTTGAATTCTGGTGGATCTATCTTGGAAGCCAAAAAAATCATTTCTGATTTAGGCCTAAGCATTGAAAATACCATTGGTTTCGCGCCTTGGATAGTCGATGATAATGCTGTCCGAGGAAAAGGTTTAGAACAATTAAAAAAGGAAATGGCTTGGGTTCGCGAATTAGGCTGTTTACGAACTGCCGCACCTCCGATGGGTGCCACGCAACAAGCAGATTTAAATCTAAAGGCTGCAGCAGAAAGATATCGAATCATTTTAGACCTTGGTAAACAAATGGAGGTTGTTCCACAATTGGAAATGTGGGGCCATTCCAAATGCTTAAATCGAGTGTCTGACGTTTTGTTTGTGGCTTCTGAGGCCGGCCATCCAGATGCTAAACTTTTATTGGATGTTTTCCATATCTATAAAGGAGAAACTAGCCTAGATAGCCTTCATTTGGTGGGCGAAAATGCCATAGATATCTTTCATGTAAATGATTATCACACCCAATTGAAGCCAGAAATCATCAAAGATGCCGACCGAATTTATGTCGGTGATGGTGATGCTCCTATTGAAAAAATCATTCATAGCTTGCATGCAGGCAATAAGCCTTTGATTATCTCTTTGGAATTATTCAACAAAGAACTATATGCCAAAGACGCGCTGCAAGTCGCTAAAGACGGCTATACGAAAATGCAAAAATTGAAAAATAAACTTCTATGAACAAATTTCTTCCCCTATTATTTCTAAGCACCTTTGTTTTTGCCCAAAAAAAACAGCTTAGTCAAGCGCCCATGAAGCTTTGGTATGATAAACCTGCCACGTATTTTGAAGAAGCATTGGTTTTGGGAAATGGTAAAATTGGTGCAACGGTTTTTGGTGGAACAAAAACGGATAAAATTTTTCTAAATGACATTACGCTTTGGTCGGGGGAACCTGTAGATCCGTATATGAACAAAGAGGCCTATAAAAATTTGCCGGCCGTGCGAGAAGCATTGAAAAATGAAAATTATCGATTAGCAGACTCGCTTGTCAAAAAATTACAAGGTAAATTTTCTGAATCTTATGCGCCTTTGGGAACACTTTACCTGGATTTTGATTCAAAAAATCCCCAAAATTATTACCGTGAATTGAATTTAGATAAAGCCATCGCTTCCGTAAAATATCAAGAAGGTGATAATATAATTCAGAAAGAGTATTTCGTTTCTTATCCAGATAAGATTTTTGTTATTCATTTGAAAAGCTCTCAAAAGGCAGGTTTAAATTTCAAAGTTCGATTTGATTCACAATTAAAATACAAAAACAAAGCAACAATCAATCACCTGCATTTTCAAGGAAATGCTCCTGTTCGTGCGGAACCTAATTATGTTCGTAAAAAAGGGAATCCAATTATTTTTGTTGACAATAAAGGGACAAGGTTCTCTGCCGATGTGCTTATTCAGCAAACAGATGGCCAAGTGATTCAAACCGACTCCACATTAACCTTACAAAATGGCACAGAAGCCACTGTTTTAGTATCATTGGCAACTAGTTTCAATGGCTTTGATAAAAACCCGAATTCAGAAGGATTAAATGATGATGTCATTGCCGAAAAGCAATTACAAGATGCCAGCAAGGTTTTAGTAAATGATTTGCGTAAAAAACACATGCTGGATTATCAGAAATATTTTAAAAGGGTTAATCTTGCTTTGGGAGGATCTTCCCCCAATTTGCCAACAGATGAGCGCCTTAGGAGATATGCCAAAGGGGAAGAAGATCCCTATTTAGAAACGCTTTATTTCCAATTTGGAAGATATTTATTGATTAGTAGTTCTAGAACCCCAGGAGTTCCAGCCAATTTACAAGGACTCTGGAATCCGCATATTCAACCGCCTTGGAGTTCTAATTATACCATGAATATCAATGCGGAAGAAAATTATTGGTTAGCTGAAAATACCAATTTGTCTGAAATGCATCAGCCTTTTTTGACCTTCTTAGAAAATCTAGAAAAGACGGGTAAAATCACAGCAAAAACGTTTTATGATGCACCCGGTTGGACGGTTCATCACAATTCAGATATTTGGGCAATGACAAACCCAGTTGGCGATTTCGGAAACGGCAGTCCAAGTTGGGCCAATTGGTACATGGGAGGTGCTTGGGCTTCCACGCATTTGTGGGAACATTATATTTTTACCAAAGATGAAGCATTTTTGAAACAGAAAGCCTACCCTTTGATGAAAGGAGCTGCAGAATTTTGTTTGGCCATGTTAATTCCCGATCAAAACGGAAAATTAATAACATCACCTTCAACTTCTCCTGAAAACAGGTACATAACACCTTCCGGTTATCAAGGTGAAACCATTTACGGAGGTTCTGCAGACCTTGCAATGATACGAGAATTGTTTTTAGATCTGATTGCTGCGCAAACGATTTTGAATGTAGATACAGCATTTAAAACGAAATTGGAGAATGCTTTGGCTAATTTGTATCCTTATCAAATCGGGAAAAAAGGAAACCTGCAAGAATGGTATTATGATTGGGAAGATACCGATGCCAAACATAGACATCAAAGTCATTTATTTGGATTGTTTCCTGGTACGCATTTGACACCTGAAAAAACACCTGAATTAGCCAATGCTGCCAAAAGAACCTTGGAAATCAAGGGAGACGAAACAACAGGATGGTCGAAAGGTTGGCGAATTAATCTTTGGGCTAGGTTAAAAGACGGCGATCATGCTTATAAAATGTATCGTGAATTATTGAAATACGTGGAACCAGATGGCGTTAAAGTCAATTATCAAAGAGGTGGAGGAACCTATCCCAATTTGTTTGATGCGCATCCTCCTTTTCAAATAGACGGAAATTTTGGCGGTGCTGCGGCAATAGCTGAAATGTTAATTCAGTCGAGTGCTGATGCGATTCAAATATTACCAGCCCTCCCAAAAGCTTGGAAGGAAGGACATGTTTCTGGCTTGAAGGCGAGAGGAGGATTTGAATTAGAGCTAGATTGGGACAATAGTAAATTAAAAAAGTTGTCTGTTCAAAGTCAAAAAGGAGGAAGAACCAAACTAATTTATCAAGGGAAAGAATTGATGTTAAATTTCAAAAAAGGCGAACGAAAGTTGATAAAATTTTAATCTATTGTCTTGAATTCACATTTTTGGACAACTTTTTTTCAAAATAGAACTATTTTTTTGACAATATGACTTTTTCTTAACATAGTTGTACATTTTAATTATTTAAATTTAGCTTTTATAATTAGCGCACCTCTATTTAATAAAACCTAAATGAATAAGTATTTACGGTTTAAAGAATTAAAGTCAGTGAGTGATGGAGTTGAAAAGTTCGGAGTGACTTTTGTGAATTTCTCCTTAGTCCATAATTTGAAATTAAATTGGGATAATCAATTTATGCGCGCGCGTATTGATTATCAAATTCATCAATCAGAAGGGGAAACCGTTTCGATCGTTTTTTTTAAAAAATTCGACTCCGAAAGGCATTTTATTTTTTGGAGAAAAGAGCTAGCGGATTTCAGCAAGAATGAATCGATGTATTTTGATTTAGGAATTAATGAAGCATGAAGTAGGATGTATGATGTATGAAGTAAGATTAATAATTCTACATTCTTAATTTTACATTCTTAATTTTACATATTCAATTCTACATTCTCTATTCCATGAAAATTACCCGATTCAAAGATTACGCTTCCATGAGTGCCGCAGCAAGTGCGATCATCATCTCTGATTTAAATCAAAAAAAGAATTTACGATTAGGTGCTGCTACAGGAGGATCTCCAACTGGAATGTATGCCGCTTTAGCGGAGGCATATCAGAAAGATGCTAGTTTGTTTGATCATTTACAAGTAACCAAATTGGATGAATGGGGAATTATTCCAATGTCGCATCCTGATTCCTGCCAAAGTTATTTGAAACAACACTTACTAGGCCCATTGCACGTTTCGGCTGACCGTTATGAAGAATTTGATACAAATAACGCTGATTTATTGGCAGAATGTAAAAGAATCCAGGATTCCATTGATCAAAATGGGCCTTTAGATATTGTTATTTTAGGCTTGGGGAAAAATGGACACATAGGTTTTAATGAACCCGCAGCTGAATTACAAGTTGATTGCCACAAAGCCATTTTAGCGGAAAGTACCATCCAACACGACCCTACTTTATTGCAAGGTGATGAACCTGCTTTTGGTTTAACTTTAGGTTTGAAAAGTATATTACAAGCCAAAAAAATTCTATTTTTGGTAACAGGCTCTGGAAAAGAAGAAGCGATCAAGCAATTGATGACAAAGAAAATTTCTACTTTCTTACCGGCATCCTTTTTATGGTTACATCCCCATGTGGAATGTTTGATCAATGAAAACGCTTAGTTTTAACATCTTTGAGGATGAATACATTTGATGCAATTGTTGTCGGTTCAGGTATTTCTGGAGGTTGGGCAGCCAAAGAACTTTGTGAGAAAGGATTAAAAACCTTGGTGCTTGAGCGAGGCAGAAATGTTGAACACATCAAAGATTATCCGACGGCCATGAAGGCTCCTTGGGAGTTCGCTCACCGTGGAAAAATTACCAGAAAATATCGGGAAGAAAATCCATTAATATCAAAAGCTGCAGGCTTTGGGGAAGATACTGCCCATTTTTTTGTGAAAGACCAAGATCATCCCTATGTTCAAAAAAGACCATTCGATTGGATTAGGGGTTATCAAGTGGGGGGTAAATCATTGATTTGGGGAAGAGCTACTCAAAGATGGAGTCAATCGGAATTTGAATCGCCGGCTAAATACGGTTATGGTATCGAATGGCCCATTCAATATAAAGATATTGCCCCTTGGTATTCCCATGTAGAGAAATTCATTGGTGTTTGTGGAAATAAAGACGGAATTGATGCCATGCCCGATGGCGAGTTTTTGCCACCTTTCGATTTCAATTGCGTAGAACAATACATGGCGGATAAAATCAAGGAATTTTATCCAGAAAGGCATGTAGTCCAAGGGCGTTGGGCTCAATTGAGTAAAGCCTCTGAGCTTCAAAAAGAACAAGGGCGCAGCGATTGCCAAGGACGTAATTTATGCATGCGAGGTTGTCCATACGGTGGCTATTTTAGCTCCAATGCCTCCACTTTGCCATGGGCGAAAAAGACGGGTAATTTGACATTAAGACCTCATTCAGTAGTTCATTCTGTGATTTATGATGAGCAAACAGGCAAGGCCAAAGGCGTTAAAATCATCGATGCTGAAACGCATAAGGAAGAGATTTTTTATGCCAAAATCATTTTTTTGAATGCCTCGGCCTTAAATACCAATTTGATTTTATTAAACTCAAGGTCTTCCCGTTTTCCCAATGGTTTAGGAAATGACCATGATATATTGGGTCGATACATTTGTTTCCATAATTATCGTGCTTCTGCCAATGCGAAAATCGAGGGTTTCCTAGATAAGTATGTATATGGAAATAATCCCACCGAAGCTATTTTAGCCAATTACCGTAATTTGTATAAAAAAGACATGGATTTTGTGGGGGGCTATACTACGTTTACGGGGGCTTATCGGACACGTAAAACAGGAACAGAGCAAGGTCCACAAATAGGCGCGAATTATAAAGAGGCGTTATCAGAATTAGGCGATTGGCACATTTATATGTACATGCAAGGGGAAACCATTCCAAAGGCAACAAACCGAGTTTATTTGAGTAAGGACCAAAAAGACGCTTGGGGAATCCCGTTGTTGGTCACGGATGTAGGCTATGATCAGAATGATGAATTAATGGTCAAGGATTTTTTGGAGCAAAGCAAAGCAATGCTGGGTAGGATTGGTTGTGTGGACATCGAAGTCCATGATAGTAAGCAGGCCCCAGGTTTAGATATTCATGAAATGGGTGGAGTCAGAATGGGCAAAGATCCTCAAACTTCTATGTTAAATGAAAACAATCAATTACATGGTTGTCTAAATGTTTACATAACTGATGGTGCTTGTATGACTAGCACTGGAAATCAAAGTCCATCCATATTATACATGGCTTTAACAGCAAGGGCGGTAGCTCATGCAGTAGAAGAATTTAAACAGGGGAAATTCTAAGATGAACAGAAGAAGGTCCATTCAGGCGGGTGCCACATTATTTTTTGCTGGATTTGTTGGAGCAGAAGCATTTTTATCTGCTTGTCAATCCTCCGAAAAAGGACTAGCTTTTTCTGAATTAGAATTGCAAATACTGGACGAAATCGGGGAAATCATCATTCCAACAACGAAGAAATCGGCAGGAGCGAAAGCAGCCAAAATCGCCAATTTCATGCAAACCATTGTTTCGGATTGTTATAGCAAAGAGGAGCAAAAAGTGTTCATGGATGGATTGGAAAATATCCCCAAAGATTTCTTGCAATATTCTCCCCAACAAAAATGGAATTTTGTCCTCGATTTAGATAAAAAGGCAAGTCGCATTAATGAAAATGAGCTTAGTCCTCATTTTTTTACCCTCATCAAACAATTAACTACCTGGGGTTATTTCAGCTCCGAAGTGGGATTAACTCAAGAATTGGGATATAACCCTATTCCTGGTAAATATGTGGGATGCATTAGTTGTTAGTTTTTAGGTATTAGTAATTCGTTTTTTTCTTTTTTACGACTTTCTCTCTTCTCCTAATAACTAAAAACTAATACCTAATAACTAAATCACCGCTTTTCCGTAAATTGCAACCTAATTCAAAATTGTATGCTGCAAAGACCAAGAAGAAATCGCCAAAGTGCTGTTATTCGTACAATGGTAGAGGAAAATAGATTGTCTGTGAAGGACATGATGTTCCCTTTGTTTGTGATGGATGGAGTAAATAAAAAGTCGGCCATAGCATCTATGCCGGGTATTCATCGCTTTAGTTTAGATTTACTTTTGAAAGAAATAGACGAATGCATCGCATTAGGCATTCAATCATTTGCTTTATTTCCTCAAATTGCAGAAGATAAAAAAGATTCAATCGCCTCAGAAAGTTACCGAAAAGGGAATTTATATTTAGAGTCCATTCATGCCATTTCAAGCAGATTTCCAGAAATTAGTTTATTGACAGATGTAGCCATGGACCCCTACAGTTCCGATGGACATGACGGTGTGGTGAAAAATGGTCAAATCATCAATGATGACACATTGCCCATTTTGGCCAAAATGGCCATTGCTCAAGCACAAGCTGGAAGTAAATTGATTGGCCCATCTGATATGATGGATGGCCGAGTGGGGTATTTAAGAGAATCCTTGGATGAGGCAGGATTTACTGATGTAGGTATTATGGCTTACACTGCTAAATATGCTTCAGCCTTTTACGGACCATTTAGAGATGCCTTGGAATCGGCCCCTAAATTTGGCGACAAGAAAAACTACCAAATGAATCCAGCGAATCAAAGAGAAGCACTTCGTGAAGCGGAGTTAGATGAGTTGGAAGGAGCGGATTTTCTAATGGTAAAGCCTGCTTTGGCCTATTTGGATATTATCGCTTTGTTGAAAGAGAATTGCAATTTACCCATTGCCGCATATAATGTTTCGGGAGAATATGCCATGGTAAAAGCTGCAGCATTGAACGGTTGGATTGATGGAGAAAAAGCCATGTTAGAAAGCCTTTTGGCGATAAAAAGAGCAGGAGCTCAAGTGATCTTGACGTATTTTGCCAAAGAATTTGCACAATTAAAAATATCATAAAAAATTATGTCATCTGAGCGCTATTTACAACGCGGAGTTTCTGCTTCAAAAGAAGATGTTCACCAAGCAATTTCTAAGCTTGACAAAGGACTTTTCCCTCAAGCTTTTTGTAAAATTTCACCAGATATTTTAGGTGGAGATGCGGATTATTGCAACATCATGCACGCAGATGGAGCAGGTACTAAATCGTCTTTGGCCTATTTATATTGGAAAGAAACTGGAGACATTTCTGTTTGGAGAGGAATTGCTCAAGATGCGGTAGTGATGAACACAGACGATTTAATTTGTGTAGGCGCTACGGATCAAATGTTGCTTTCCAGTACGATTGGAAGAAATAAAAACTTGATTCCAGGAGAGGTAATTGCCGAAATTATCAACGGAACGGAAGAAGTGTTACAAATGCTTCGTGATAATGGAATAGGAATTTATTCTACAGGTGGTGAAACTGCCGATGTAGGTGATTTAGTCCGAACCATCATTGTAGATAGCACGGTAATTGGAAGAATGAAGCGTTCTGATGTGATTTCTAATGGAAATATTCAGGCAGGTGATGTAATTATTGGTTTGGCTTCAGACGGACAAGCGAATTACGAAAAAGTATATAATGGAGGAATGGGGAGTAATGGATTAACTTCCGCTCGTCATGATGTCTTGGGCAATTATTTGGCTAAAAAATACCCTGAAAGTTTTGACCCACAAGTTCCTTCGGATTTAGTGTATTCTGGATCCAAGCAATTAACGGAGCCTGTTGCAGGTACACCGTTAAACGTAGGGCAATTAATTTTGTCGCCAACAAGAACTTATGCTCCAGTCGTCAAAGCTTTGTTAACGGAATTAAGACCACACTTGCATGGAATGGTGCATTGCTCAGGCGGTGCACAAACGAAAGTGATGCATTTTGTAGACAATGTGCATGTTATTAAAGACAATTTGTTCAAAGTCCCAGCCCTATTTGAATTGATTCAAAAAGAAAGTGGAACAAGTTACAGCGAAATGTATAAGGTGTTTAACATGGGTCACAGGCTAGAAGTTTATGCTAATCCAGCTTTTGCGGATCAAATCATCTCCATTTCTCAATCATTTGGAATTCCTGCGCAAATCGTTGGCCGAGTTGAGGCTTCAGAAGTGAAGAAACTGACGATTAAAAGTGAGTTTGGAGAGTTTGTTTACTAGGAAGAGAGAAAAGAGGAAAGAGAAAAGAGGAGAGAGAAAAGAGGTAAAAGGTAATAAGTATTTCTTTTCTCTTTTCTCTTTTCCCTTTCGTTGAATGTAGAATTAAAAATTAAGAATGTAGAATTTAGAATCCCGTAGGGATGATCATTATTGTAGCCATGGATTTTAATCCGTGGATAAATAGAATCAATAACATTGAATGTAAAAAGGTAATAGGTATCAGATTTAACACGGCAGTGCGTATGATAATTCAGATATTTTGACTCTTAATGGCACCTTCTCAAAAAGTGTGTAAGTAGAAAATAGTGTTGGTTTCGGCCTTCACTATTTTTTTTTACATTTAAACATTCATGAGATGGAATTGAAAACACAAGATTCATTAACCGATGCTTTCTTAAAGCAACTAAAGACTGGAGAGGAGCTCCAGGCATTCCTGCGAGACATTCACAAGCGAGGCTTGGAGAAGATACTCGAAGGTGAACTCGATGCACATTTAGGCTATGACAAGCACGAAAAAACACCGAGTATCAATGCTCGAAACGGGACGCAGAAAAAAGTAATTAAAACCGAGTTTGGTGAAACACAGATTGAAGTCCCTCGAGACCGAGAGGCTAGCTTTGATCCCGTGTTAGTTCCCAAGCGAAGCAGGTACTCAACAGGCGTTGAAAACCTGATTATTTCGCTTTATTCCAAAGGAATGAGCGTAAGTGACATCGAACAGGAGATCAAAGAGATCTATCAGTTTGAACTATCTACCTCAGCTATTTCGCGTGTCACTGAGCGGATTGTAGAAGACTCTATCGCTTGGCAGAATCGACCACTAGATGCGGTTTACTTGGTGGTCTGGATGGATGGGATTGTGTTCAAGGTTCGAGAGAATTCCAAAGTCGTTAACAAAACAGTCTACCTAGCCATTGGATTAAATCGTGAAGGCAGAAAGGAGGTACTAGGAATGTGGTTAGGCAAAAATGAGAGTTCGAGCTTCTGGATGGGTGTATTGACCGATTTAAAAGCTAGAGGAGTGGAAGACATCCTGATTACAGCCACAGATAATCTAAATGGCTTTACGCAAACGATTCGAGCCGTATTCCCTGAATCTCAAACCCAAATTTGCGTAGTCCACCAGATTCGTAATGCGTGTCGTTATGTGGTATGGAAAGATAAAAAGGAGTTCTCCCGCGATATGAAGCATATTTACGATGCTCCTACTAAACAGGCTTCAGAAGCCGCACTCAAAGACTTTAGTGCTAAATGGGGAAAGAAATACCCATATGCAATTCGCTCTTGGGAAGATAACTGGGATGAACTAAGCGTCTTTTTTGATTTTCCGCTCGAGATTAGAAAGATTATTTACACCACAAACCTGATTGAAAATCTGAATGGGAAGATCCGTAAATACACCAAAAATAAGCTCTCCTTTCCCACAGATGACGCACTGATGAAGTCCGTTTATTTAGCCATCAACGAAGCAACTAAAAAATGGAGCATGCCGATTCACAACTGGGGAATTATTTTGAATCAGTTTTTGGCTATATTTGAAAAAAGGGTCCGAATTTAAACGAAAATCCGAACCCCCTATTTTCTACTTACACACTTTTCGAGATGGTGCCAAAATTATCAATTAATTCAACTCTTAACTCTTAGTTCTTAACTCTTAGTTCTTAACTCTTAGTTCTTA
>JBJTNH010000083.1:0-6245 GCA_046073945.1 Aquirufa sp.
CATTTTGAAAAAATGTTGTACGACAACGGACAATTATTGTCGGTCTATAGTAAGGCTTTTGAAAGGACTAATTCACTGATTTACAAAGAGATTATTATTCAAATTATTGCTTTTCTTGATAATGAACTTTTAGGCGAAAATGGATTGTTCTTTGCTTCATTAGATGCTGATAGTGAAGGTGTTGAAGGACTTTATTATACGTGGACTTATGATGAATTAACAAAATTGTTGCCTTACAATAAGCATGTTGAATTTTATCAAACCTATTCTATTTCACAACAGGGAAATTGGGAAGATGGTCAAAACATTTTATTTAAAAATAAATCGATTCTTAATTATTATTTCAACGAGGAATTTAAAATTTTAAATCAAGCTAAAGAAAATAGAATTAAACCTGCAAGAGATCAAAAACAAATTTTATCTTGGAATGCTTTAACCTTATTAGGTTTAATTGATGCATCAATTGCCATGAATGATGAATTAATTTCAGAAAAATGTGAGAAATTAATTCAATCCATGCTTGAAAATTTTGAAACAAGTCCGAATTATTTATTACACCAAGTCGATTATGCCGATCAACCCATCCAAGGTTTTTTAGATGATTATGCAACTTTTGGATTGGTATTAGTGAAATTTTTCCTAAAAAAAGGCAGTGAGGAACTGATTGAAAAATCATCTCAATTATTAGATTTTGTTTTGCAAAATTTTCAATCCTCAGAATCCGATTTTGATTTGTTTTATTATCGTTCTGGACAATCTGAAAAATTAATTGCTGATAAAATTGAATTCACAGATTCTGTTATTCCTTCTTCCAATTCCATTCTTTGCGAATGGCTTTTATGGATGGGAATCATAAAAAATAATGTAGATTATACGATTCAGGGTAAAAAAATGCTTGAAACGGTTTTAGATAAAACTGTTAACAATCCAAGTTATTTTGCTAATTGGCTTAGGTTGTATTCTGAATGGTTTGAATTTCCCAAAGTAATTTTGAAATTCAATCCATTGCATTCAAACCTGAATGATTTGCAATTAGAAAATTGGTCGATTAATTACAAAGAAATGGTATTTATTCCAAGTAAATCAATACCTCAAAGTTCAAATTTCATGATTTGTATTGGTTCTCATTGTTTGGCACCAACAAATAGTTTGGAAGAATTACATCAACAATTAGACGAAATTATTTGATTCGGTCAGGGTTTTCATTAACAAAAGCCCCCCAACCTTTTTTGGTACCTTTAAGTGATGAAGTAAGGTTATTGGCATGAAAGTGGTGACAAATGGCAATGCCAACAGCGTCAGTAGCATCCAATAATTTGGCATCAAGTTTTTGTTTCACAATGACTTCCACCATTTTAGCTAATTGTTCTTTCGATGCATTTCCATTCCCAGTAACACTTTGTTTTACCTTTTTGGGTTCATATTCGGTAATGGGTATATTTTTAGAAAAAGCTAATGACATGACCATTCCTTGTACACGTCCAAGCTTTAACATGGATTGAACGTTTTTGCCAAAAAAAGGACTCTCGATAGCAATTTCATCGGGTAGAAATTCTTCTAAAATGCCTAAAATTCGCTCATGGATTTTTAAAAATTTAGCACCTTGAGTGGTGTACTTACTCAAATTCAATACCCCATATTGTAGAATTTGAACTTGGTCTTTGTGTACTTTAATAATACCATATCCTAAAATACTTGTTCCAGGATCGACACCTAAAATTATTTTTTCTCCTTGGGAACTAGTATTTTGCATCATATTTTATAAAAATGTTTATTCATCGAATACCCCGTTTTATTACACAATTATTTCCGCGATTAAATTGGACCATGCAAACCATTGGTACAGAGGATCGTCGTGTGTATTTCACTTTCGATGATGGACCGACCCCTGAAATTACCAATTTTGTTTTAGATCAGTTAGATAAATATGAAGCAAAGGCTACTTTTTTTTGTATCGGAAAAAATGTCGTTGAAAATCCTGAACTTTTTCAATTAATTGTTTCAAAGGGGCATTCAATCGGAAATCATACAATGAATCATGCCAATGCATGGAAATATTCCTTTGAAGATTATTTGAAAAATATTCAGTTATGTGATAATATTTTTGAGCAATTTGAGGTCAAATCAGTTGGATTTAGACCACCTTATGGTAGAATCAATCAAAAAATTATTCGATCACAGCAAAATAAAAAGGAAATTTTTATGTGGTCGATACTTACTGGCGATTACAATTCAAACTTGGATACATCCAATGTGTTGAAAAAATGTTTATCAAATATTCAGCCTGGTGATATTATTGTTTTCCATGATAGTTTAAAAGCATCCAAAAATTTACAAATTTTATTACCCGAATTTCTTTCTTTTTGCCAAATTAATAATTTGATTCCCTCCGCTTTATGATTGATACCCACGCACATCTTTACGATGAAATATTTTTAGTTGAAATTGATTCACATTTGAAAAATATCCAATCAAAAGGTGTTTCAGAGGTTTGGTTACCCAATTGTGATTCGAATACATGGCCAGCCTTATTCGATTTGACTCAAAAATATCCTCAGGTTTGTAAGCCAATGATTGGTCTACACCCAACCTATGTGAAAGAAGATTTTCAAAATGAACTTGATTTTGTAGAAAATGTATTAAAAAACACTCAAGTTTTAGCTATTGGGGAAATAGGCTTGGATTATTATTGGGATACCACTTTTCAAGAACAGCAAATCATTGCCTTTGAAAAGCAATGTCATTGGGCATTAGAACATCATTTATGGGTGGATATTCATTGCCGAAAAGCTTATGCAGATTTAATTCGAATTTTGAAAAAGAAGGAATTTGAAAATTTACGTGGAGTGATTCACTGTTTTTCTGGCGATGAAAGTGAGGCAAAACATTTGACAAATCTGGGTTTTTATTTAGGAATTGGAGGTGTTATTACCTACAAAAACTCAAATCTATTTAATGATATTAAAAATATCTCTTTGGATTTTATATTGTTAGAAACAGATGCCCCCTATTTAACACCAGTTCCTCACCGTGGAAAGCCAAATACTCCTGAATATATTCCTTTAATCGCACAAAAATTGGCAGATTTATATGAAGTTTCTTTGGACACAATTATAGAAAATACGAACCAAAATGCACTTCAACTTAAGAAAATTTCAAATTTTCAATAAGTTGATCTGTTTGTTCTTTCCAAGCAATCAAGGCATTTCTTAGTTTTATTGCTTGTCTATTTTTAGAAATTTTGAATTTTGGCCAATTACCCTGAAATACGATTTTCCCATTTTCCATAATAGCGATTTGATGACTTAGCTTAAGAATATCAGATATGTCATGACTGATTAACAAACATGGGATATTAGTTTCTTTAACTTCTAATTGAACAAGTTCAATTAATTCCATTTTTTGTTCAGTATCTAATTGACTAAAAGGTTCATCTAAAACCAAGGCCTGAATGGGTTGACTAAAGGCTTGAATCAATGCTAATTTTTGCCTTTCTCCGCCTGATAAATTGACAATTTTACTTTTTACAAGCTTTTCAAGGTGGTATTTTTTTAGCAAATGTTTCTTCTTTTTAATCAAATCAAACGCATTTAACTTTTGAAATAACATATTCAAGAAATCCTCTACGGTATGATTGGGTTTCAAATGCAAATTTTGAGGAACATAGCCAATTTCTGGAAATTGTTTTATTAATCTATCATATCCATCGTTCAATTCAATTGAATTAATTTTAATTGAACTTTTCAAAACGGTTTCATTTCCGACCACAATTTTTGCAATGCTGCTTTTTCCTGAACCACTTTTACCAATTAAAGCAAAAATCTCTCCTGATTTTACCTTAAATTTGATTTGAGATAATGCAAACTGATTGGAGATTGGATGATTCTCGATGAAAATTTCTAACATTTAAACTTATTTATTATGCTTTTATGCGGTATCGATGTAGGTACATCATCCATTAAAGTTAGTATTGTTGACTCAGCAAACCAAAAAGTTCTTCAATCTGTTTCATTTCCTGAAATAGAAAATACCATTTCTTCTCCAGAATTGGGTTTTGCGGAACAAGAACCAGAGCATTGGTGGTATTGTGTTAAACAAGCTATTTTGCTTGCAAATTCAAGTAATAAATACAATCCTAAAGATATAGCAGCCATTGGAATTAGTTACCAAATGCATGGACTTGTCGTAGTGGATCATAATGATCAAGTTTTACGTCCTTCGATCATTTGGTGTGATTCGAGGGCTAGTGAATTAGGAAATGAGGCATATAAGGGAATTGGAGAAGCATTTTGTAATAATCATTTATTGAATAGTCCAGGGAATTTTACTGCCTCTAAATTGGCTTGGGTGAAAAAACATCAACCTGAAATTTTCAAACATATTAAACACGTTTTATTGCCAGGTGATTATATTGCTTCCAAACTTTGTGGTAATTACACTACTACCCCATCCGCTTTATCTGAGGGCATTTTTTGGGATTTTCAAACGAAATCTATTTCAAAGGAAGTGAATGCTTTTTTTGGATTTTCTGATTCGTTTTTTCCTGAAGTTAAACCCGTTTTTAGTGAACATGGACAAATATTGGCTTCAATTGCGAGTGATTTAGGTTTAAATGAGCAAGTTAAAGTAAGTTATAAAGCTGGAGATCAGCCTAATAATGCACTATCCTTAGGAGTTATAGAGCCTGGAGAAATCGCGACAACAGCTGGTACTTCTGGTGTTGTTTATGGGGTAAGTGAGGAGTTGAAATTTGATAAAGAAAATAGAGTCAATTCTTTTGCTCACGTTAATTATACAGATGAATTACAAAGAATTGGTGTTTTAATGTGTATCAATGGTACAGGAATTTTAAATAGGTGGTTAAAGGATAATTTTTTCTCTAATTTAAATTACAATGAGATGAATCAATTAGCCGCAGAATCTGTGATAGGGTCCAAAGGTTTAGTTTGTATGCCTTTTGGAAATGGTGCTGAACGAATATTTCAAAATAAAAATATAGGCGCAAGCTTTAAAAATTTAGATTTTAATCAACATCGTAATTCAGAAATCATACGTTCTGCCCAGGAAGGAATCGCATTTTCTATGGTTTATGGTATTGAATTGCTGAAAAATGTTGGAATTGTTCCTAATCGATTAAAAGCGGGATTTGCCAATATGTATTTGAGTGATATATTTTCTTCGGCTATAGTAAACGCCTCAGGAGTAGAATTGGATTTTTGTGAGGGTGATGGTTCCTTCGGTGCAGCAATTGGTGCAGGAATCGGAATAAATCTTTATGCATCTCCGAAAGAAGCTGTCAACAATATTCAAGTTACGAAGTCCTTGATCCCGAATAAAAATCTAAAAGAAGAATATTTGGACGCTTATTCGAGATGGAAAGAATCTTTGATGTCCTAAAAAGGTAAAGCCTCTCTATTTCTAGAGAGGCTTGTACCCAGAGCCGGAGTCGAACCGGCACGGGCTTGCACCCACGGGTGTTTGAGACCAGCGCGTCTACCAATTCCGCCATCTGGGCAATTCAAAATTGCGATACAAAAGTAGCTTTTATCCTTCAAAATCGCAAATATGAAAAGATTATTTTTTAATTATTCGTAGCGCAAAGCTTCTACAGGATCCATTTTTGAGGCTTTAAATGCTGGGTAAATGCCTGAAAATAAGCCTACTAATATACATACAATGATTCCTGTTGTCATCCATAACCAAGGTATAATAAAGCTGGCATTTCCTGAACTTATTCCTTGGGCAATTAAATTTCCAATTGGAATAGCTAAAATTATACCACCAATTCCACCTATTAAACAAATAACAATGGCTTCAATTAAGAATTGTTGTAAAATTCGATAAGGCGTAGCTCCTAAAGACTTTCTGATCCCTATTTCCCTTGTTCTTTCTGTGACAGAAACCATCATGATATTCATTAGAGCAATAGCTGCACCTAATAATGTGATAAATCCAATGACAAAGCCACCAATACGCAAACTGGAAGTAATTCCCTCAAAACTTTTTGCCATCGAATCTGATCGATCCAATGAAAATGAATCTTCAGCTCCGATTGGATCTTTTCTAACCTTTCGCATGATACCTCTCGCCTCTTCCATGAAATCATCAATATTTAATATTCTGGATGATGATGTGGTGATATCATATGTCAAATTTCTTCCAACGGCCATTTTTCTACCAGTTTCTAAAGGTACCATCACCACTCGGTCATCTCCTCCTCCCATCATGTTTCCTTTTTTATCCAA
>JBJTNH010000084.1:0-6111 GCA_046073945.1 Aquirufa sp.
TGAATGGCATGTACTTGCACTTTCATAATCATAAAATTTAAATGGTGAAAAAATGCTTTTTGAATCTATAAAGCAACAAAATATAAGAACGTGGCAGATTCATTAGAAATGTATATTTTTTTTGAAAAGAAGTCAAGCAGAAAGGAATATTTTTTTCGATCAATCCCATTCCACCCGAATTAATTTGAATTCAATCCCCACCTCTTTGAAAAAATCATGCCAAAAATATTGAATCGCTGACAAATGATCATTGGGAGATTTAACTTCTATAAATGCATACTCCTCTCCTTTTTGAATAAACAAATCAGGAAAGCCTTTGGAATGACTAGATAAATTCATCCAAATTTGTTTAACAACCGCCAAAATAGCTGAGCTATTCAAGGCATAAATCACTTTTTCCAACAATTCGAAATCGATAGTTGTCCAATCTACCAATGGATTAATTTGCATTTGATGCTTTTTAGATTGAGCGATCAAATGTTCCATCAAATCCAATTTATTCTCAATCATGGATAAAAGCGATAAAAATTCGGTTTTTTTGGACAACAAAAAATCATCTTTGGCATAATGACTAGGTGCCGATTGAAAGGGATGATGATAAGCCTGATCTTTTGAGTCAAAAATAATATCCCAAAACCAAAGTCCAACCAAATTTTTCCAAACTCGATTTTCACTAAAACTGGCATAATAGCCTTTGTTTTGAAAATAATCAATCACACCAGCTTCCACATTCGACTTCCATTGAATTGAAATCGTTATTTTTTCCGCTTCTTTCAGTGATTTCGTCACTTTTTTAATCGACTTTTTAGTATCTAATTTGGCTAAAAAGTCGGTAAAAAAATGAATTTCTTTAGGTGTTATGCTGACTTCCAAACCCAATCGAGCCCAATAAGTAGCCTTTTCCCAATTTTTCATTTTTTGATAAATCCGAACAATTCGCTCAATGACATTGGATTGAAGGCTATGCTGGTAAACTTCTAAGGCTTTTTCCAATTCATTTTGTCGCTCTAAATATCGACCAAGCTCAAAAAGTGTTTTTTCAAATGAATAAGATGCCAATTCGCTTAGTTCATCCTTTAATGGTAGAATTTCATTTTTCCAAGAAAGATAAATTGTATCTGCAGTGTTCTCTTGAGGCATCATATCATACAACCATTGTCGCCAAACGCTGATATTCCATTTCTCAACCGCCTCTTTTCGATGATTAAAATAGGGTACAAAATGTTCCTCTTCTATTTCAACAAAACTACGATGACCTAAATCTCGAACAACAAAATCGGTTAAATCTCTACTTCTACTCCCAAAAAATAAAAACTGCAAAAAGGAATAGGTCGTTAACTGTAAAGGTTGAACAATCCGCGGGGAAATCATTTGTATCTCATTCCAAATGAAAGAAGTCGATATATGCTCTAAAATCAATTGAACCAAATCTTCTTTTTTCAAAGAATTTAAGCCCTTTATGCTCGTTATATGTTGCTTCGAAATTTTCAAACATTCTTGCTTGTTAAAAGCATGTAACAAAGAAGGTAAGTGGTCTACCTCATGCTTTTCAAAAACTTTCAAAAATTCACTAGCAATCAACTCATCTAGGGCCAGATCTATCGATGAAATTTCAGGATATACCAATGATTCTACACGAAACCAAGTTGTTCTTCGAGAAGCAAGCCGAATGAATAAACATTGACTTTCAAATGATAATGATTGAAAATGGATCAAAAACTCTTTTTCTGAATCTGAAAGCAAATTTTGATAATGCTTTTGCACATAAAGAAGAATGTAATTGAAATAATCCCAATAATAGGTAGGCTTTAAAATAATGGGATTTTCTTGATTCATTGGGTATAAAATTATATATTTTCAATCAAAATTGTACTATTTTGATAATAATTTCCATATTTTAAACAGAAAATTAGATTATTTCAACATATTCAGAAACTTAGGTATATTTGCAAGCCTGATAAAAAGGCCATGCTTGTCATTCTTTATAACGAAACAAAAATAGTATGCAAACCGTTTCCAATTTCAATTTTTCTGGCAAAAAAGCCCTAGTTCGTGTCGATTTCAATGTACCATTGAATGATAGATTCGAAATTACTGATGATACTCGTATCAAAGCAACCATTCCTACGATACAAAAAATCTTAAAAGATGGTGGATCTGTTATTTTAATGTCGCATTTAGGTCGTCCAAAAGATGGTCCTACTGAAAAATATTCATTAAAGCATTTGGTTACTCCTCTTTCTATCGTTTTCGGAGTTAAGGTACAATTTGCATCTGATTGCATTGGTGATGAAGCTGTTGAATTATCGAATAATTTAAAAGCTGGAGAGATTTTATTGTTGGAGAATCTTCGTTTTTACAAAGAAGAAGAAAAAGGAGATGAAGCTTTTGCTCAAAAATTAGCTCGTTTAGGGAACGTTTGGGTAAATGATGCCTTTGGAACTGCTCATAGAGCACATGCTTCCACAGCTGTGATTGGGAAATTCTTTACTGAAAAAGTGAGTGGATATGTGATGCAGGCTGAGCTTGATAATGCACAAAAAATATTAGAATACGCTGATCGTCCTTTTACAGCAATTATGGGTGGATCTAAAATTTCCGATAAAATTTTAATCATCGAAAAATTATTAGATAAAGTAGATAATTTAATCATTGGAGGTGGAATGACCTACACATTTACTTTAGCTGCAGGAGGAAAAATTGGAAAATCCATTTGCGAACCAGATAAAGTGGAATTAGCGAAGAGTTTGATAGAAAAAGCAAAAGAAAAAGGAGTAAATATCTACATGCCTTTAGATAATGTTTGCGCGGATGATTTCAACAACAATGCCAATAGACAAACAGTTGATACAGGATTCATTCCAGACGGTTGGGAAGGATTAGATATTGGACCTAAGTCAATAGAATTATTCCAAAAAATTGTTTCAGAATCAAAAACTATTCTTTGGAATGGCCCAATGGGAGTATTTGAATTACCAAATTTTGCAATTGGTACCAATGCCATTGCAGATGCAGTAGTTAAAGCAACGGAAGAAAATGGAGCATTTTCATTAATTGGAGGTGGCGATTCAGCTTCAGCTGTAAACAATGCCGGTTATGGAGATCGTGTATCTTATGTTTCAACTGGAGGAGGTGCTCTTTTAGAGTACATGGAAGGAAAAGTTCTACCTGGAGTTGCTGCTTTGGAAAACTAATTCAAAAAAAAAGATTAGATATATTTTAAAGGCGAGGAAAGAATTCCTCGCCTTTTTGTATTTTAGCTTATTCAATATCCCCTATTTCGTATGATTCATTTTTCTGATCCAAGCCAATTAAATTCAAATCAGGTTAGTTTGGATAGCCGACAAATCAATGACCCACAAAATACGGCATTTATAGCTGTCAAAGGGATTCACCACGATGGTCACCAACACATAGAACCTTTGTATTTAAAGGGAGTAAGAGAATTCATTGTAGAAAAGGCAGGTTGGAGTAATTTATTGGCTGAAAAAGCAAAAAAATGGGAAAATGCCGATATTTATGTCGTTGAAAATAGTATTCAAACACTCCAAAAAATTGCGATAAAACATAGAAATAAATTTGATTTAACCGTAATTGGAATAACTGGTTCAAATGGAAAGACATGTGTCAAAGAATGGCTATATAGTCTCCTATATGACAAATATCAGGTAGTAAAAAGTCCAAAGAGTTTTAATTCACAAATTGGAGTTCCATTATCAGTATTAAAAATTCAAGAACATCATCAATTAGGAATTTTTGAAGCAGGAATTTCTAAAATGAATGAGATGGATAAATTGGCATCCATCATACAACCTAAATATGGCATTTTAACACATTTTGGGGAAGCGCATGGACAAAATTTTGATTCAGATATAATCAAACTAAAAGAAAAACTGAAATTATTTGAGCATTCCGAAAAGTTAATTTTCAGACAAACGGAAAAATACGGTCCAAGTATTATTCAAATTATGAAGGATATAAACCCTTCATGCGAATTAATTCCTTGGAGTACCGAAGATACCGGCGCAGGAATTTTATCATTTTGGCAAAAAAGTGCCTCATTTTATCAAATTAGATTAAAAAAAGCAGCCCAAAGTGAAACATTTTTAGAAATTAAAACTGAATATAGTGATGAAGCATCATTAGAAAACCTGACTAATTGCTTAATCATGGCTCATTACTTGGGCTTAGAGGCTACGGAAATACAAAACAAGGTAAAATCCTTACGACCAATTTCCATGCGCTTAGAAATAAAGGAAGGCATTAGAAATAATCAAATCATTGACGATTCGTACAACAACGATTTAGATGGACTAAGATTAGCACTACCTATTTTAAAAAATAGCAGTAAAAAGAAAAAGGTAATCATATTCAGCGATTTGCTAGAAACTGGAATTGAAGAAAATCGTCTATTTCATGAAATAAACGCCTTATTAAGCCAACAAAAAATAGATCAAATCATTGGAATTGGACCACAAATAATTCGAAATAGTACTCAATTTAATCAAATAACAACATTTAAGACAACAGAGGATTTAATCCAATCAGGTGCCTTAAATCAAATCAATGATTCTGCGATATTATTAAAAGGAGCTAGAAAGTTTAATTTTGAAAAATTAGTTCAGCAATTAGAAACAAAAACCCATTGCACTCAACTAGAAATCAATTTAGATGCCTTACAACACAATTTAACCTACTATAAAAAAGAGATCGGTGAAAACACTAAACTCATGGGCATGGTTAAAGCTTTTGCATATGGTACTGGTGCCATAGAAGTAGCAACAGTATTACAAAATCAGGGAATTGATTACTTAACGGTAGCGTACACAGATGAGGGTGTACAATTGAGAAAAAATGGTATTTACACACCAATTATGGTGATGAATCCACAAATACAAGAATTTGATTTACTCACAGAATTTGCCTTAGAGCCAGAAATATACAATTTTGAGACCTTATTGGCACTAGATGAATTCAGCAATACACAGGGCAAAAACATTAAAATACACATCAAATTAGATACAGGAATGAAGCGTTTGGGATTTGAACCACAACAAATTCCTCAATTAAAAGCATATTTAAGTGAGATGCCTCAATTGTGGGTGGTGAGTATTTTAAGCCATTTGGTAGCTTCAGAAAGCGAAAGGCATATCAATTTTACTAAAAAACAAATTAACCTTTTTCAAAAAATGTGCGTAGATATACAATCTAGCATAGGATACCAGCCCTTAAAACACATAGCAAACTCCGCAGCCATTCAAAAACATCCAAAATCTCGTTTTGATATGGTTCGTTTGGGAATTAGCTTATATGGAATTAGCAACAATGAAATAGAAAAAAAATCACTAGAAACAGTACTAAAGCTGAAAACCTATATCTCACAAATCAAGGAGATCAAAAAGGGAGAAACAATTGGTTATGGAAGAAGAGGAAAGTTAAAAGGGAATGGTAAAATTGCCACATTAGCATTGGGATATGCAGATGGATATTCTAGAAAGCTAGGAATGGGAAATGGAGAATTTGAAATTAATGGACAATTGTGTCCGACTGTTGGAGCCATTTGCATGGATATGTGTATGGTAGATATCAGCCATTTACAAGAAGTAAAAGTCGGAGATGAGGCCATTGCATTTGGCGGAAAAGTACAAATTGAAAGTTTAGCAAAAAAAGCAGAAACCATTCCTTATGAACTCATGACAAACATCAGCGAAAGAGTCAAACGAGTATATGTAAGAGATTAAATTCCTTATAAAATCAACCCATATTTTCAAGTAATTTCCTAGGTCTAATTCCAATGAACTAGGAAAAAAAATCGATTGTATTCAATAATCGGATCAACTAATTCATCCATATTAGTATAATTTTTAGCGCAAAGACTATATTTCCTTGTAATACTTTATTCATTGTATTTAAAATATTATTTAGCCATAATACTAAATATAAATTAGCTACAAAACAATTAATTACCTGTAAGGCTAAATAAAATTAGCAATAAAACTAATTAATTGTTTGGCAGGCTAAATACTAAACTAAAGACCTTCCAATATTCTACAAAACCAATATTTTGGAATTCATCCAAAATATTACTAAATTAGCTAAATAGATAAATAA
>JBJTNH010000085.1:0-20363 GCA_046073945.1 Aquirufa sp.
GATCAATTGATCCATTTTAATTTCATCCGGAGCACTTCTGTCCTTTTGGAATTTCACCGTCCATGGACCTTCCAAACGTTTTGAATCGGCTAATTTTGCATCAGGAACCATCAACTTATTGGTCGTAGAGATACCGTCAAACACAATGAATTGAGCATCCCAAGGAGAAAATTTCAAGTCTAATTCAGTTCGACCTCCCTTAATTTCATACGAAATTTTCGAAATTTTTCCTGTTTGAGGATCATAAAAACTTGGAACTTTTCCCCTAACTCGGAAAGAAATTTTTGCCGAATTATCATCCGCTGAACGACTGTTTAACCAATAGATATCTTTCCCGTCAACCTTCCTATGTTGAAATAATATTTCTGCTTTTTGATTCGAAATTTGGATATCCTCTGGCACATTTGTTGCCGCTAAAACCGATTTCAAATCTTTGCCAAAATGTACATTGGGTAGTGCTTTTAATGCTTCAATCGTAGAAGCAAATTCCTTAGTGTTGTCACCCAAAGTTGGACTTGCTAAAGGCGCAAAACCTGTAATAATGGCTCCTTCTTTGGCTAATTCAAGAACACGCTTTAAAGTTCCTAATGTCATTTTTTGAGCCGACTCATCCAAGGATAAAACAGCATATTTAGTACCCCCTTTGCTCACTAAAATTTTGTCTTCAACAGAAATCGCATTTTTTAAAGCATTGGCATTGACAAAATCAAACTCATAACCAGCAGGTACCGCTGGGAGGGCGTTGGTAAATTGAGAAGTAATGTTGGTATTTTCACCATAGAAATACAATACATCCGCTACGTTTTTACCCGATTGCAATAAATAAGAACTTCTACCTAAATATTCAGCCCAAATTTTCGCTTGATCAGCCCACGTTTCTTGGCGCGTAAACCATTGACCAAAAGGTCCTAAAGAAAATCCAGGATATAAGTTATCCAAAGGTTGATGAACAGAGGTATGAATCACAAAGCGGTTCAAACCCGAAGCCATTTCCATGTCCGCCGTACGTTTTAGGGATCCTGGATGCGGACTAAAAGAATTACCAACCGTTGTCATAGATTCCCCAGCAACAATGTTTTGGCCATAAATATGAGCTACAGAAGCTGACTCGCGAATGTCTGCTCTACTTCTAATTTCTTCGTCTTTTCCAGCAGCCAACGCGCCTGGTTGCCACATGGCAGACATCGGTACGTCTGCAAATCTTTTCACATCCATTCCATCTGCTAAATAAATTCGGCCATTTTCATGTGATTCTGTATAACGCTTCATTCCTCTTTTGGCTAATAATTCACCAATCAATTCATAATGATTTTCTACAATCATTTCACCAATGGTTTTACGGAAATCCCAAAGGAATTTTTCGCTTTCGGCTGCAGAATTGACAATTCTACCAGCTAAAACAGGCATAAAAGGTTTTAAATCATACCCACGACGTGACTTAAACTCGTCCATCATGCTTGGCGTCCAGGTCATGTGCCCTGCTTCGTAACTATCCAAAACCATGTGTGTTAGACCTTCGCTACCCATTAAGCCTCCAGTAGCATCTTTGTACTGATCTAAATAATTTTCCAAATAACGAGTCACCGCATCTCGATCCAATTTATCCACTTCTAAACCTGTTGCCTCTGGAGATGCAGGGTGATTTTTCTTGCCCGTCAATGAATAACCAAAGCGTAAGATGGCCCATTTACCAGCTGGCGCATTCCATTGCAATCGTCCATCGGCTTGCATCATCGACGTGATGTCTATCACTTGTTGAGAAGGCGCACCTAATTCTGTTGGAATTGTTTCGCTTAGATTTTCTTTCCAAGGCACAAAACCCGCCTTTGCTTCAAACAAATTAACTTTAGGAGCAGTATGAACGACAAATTCTGAAACTTTTGTCCCTTTGGGATTGGGATCTGGCTTGGCACCAAACATCGCCTCTATTCCAGCTGGAGCAGGCGGTTGAGTGATGTAAACCAATCGGATTTTTTTCATCATCAAAGGCGCGAAAGTCAAGGTATTTTGCGAGGTGATCAATCCTGGCACTTTGATTAATTCTTTGAAATTGACACCATCTTCGCTGTATTGCACATATCGATTATTTCCAGCTCCTCTAAAAACTGCCAATTCACCATATCCTTCATTGGCAAAAGTTAAGCCATATATTTTGGTTGGTTGAGCAAATTCATATTGAATATAGGTTTCATCCCCTGGCTTTTTAGGCTCCAAATAATCGAAGTTTTCTAAATCGCCATCAGATAATTTATCCAAAGAAAAATTGCCTCCAGACGTTGTCAATTGAGGCTTTAACTCCTGCATCGACAATTCATTGCTACTAATTGGACAGGCAATCACGGCGATATCTTGGTAAAACTCTGGATCTTTAGCTTTATTTTGCTCAAATGCACCAAAACCCCCTGCTTCGATTTGCACATTTTGCATAGGGCCAGTAGCAGAAGAGGGGTGCTGTATGTTCGTTGAAATCAATTTACCTCCATCCACTATGGTTTCTGTCCAAACATATTTTTTCATGGCATCGCCTGGCTTCACCCAAGGCCCACCTGTTACTGACCAGCCAGGAGAACCTGCAATGGCCATTTCCAAACCTTTTTGCTTGGCTAATTGGGTAGTAAATTTGAAAGCATCTTTCCATGGCGTCGTCATAAAAGAAAGTTTTTCTTTCACCATTACGGGAGTCATCAACGATGCATCAAAATTCTGAAAACCACCAATTCCTGTTTTCGACATCCATTCCAAATCCTTTTGGATTCCTTCCTTAGAGATATTTCCATTCATCCAATGCCACCAAACTCTAGGTTTTGCCGCATTCGGGGGAGTCACAAAACCAGCTGTAAATTTATCTTGTGCAAAAATGGAATGGGCCAACAACATCAGTATGCTGGCAGAAAAAATTTGTTTTAGGGTTTTCATTTCAAAAATTTTAAGCGAAAATTGAAATTAATAAAGTGAAGAAAAACAACTATCCTTTGGAGGATAAGGATTAAGGAAGAGAGAAAAGAGGAGAGAGAAAAGAGAAAAGAGAAAACCTATTACCTTTTACCTATTACCTATTACCTTTTACCTATTACCTCTTACATCAAAAGTGCTTTCATTTTCTTACGGATAAAATTGGTAGCAAATTCAGGAGCAATTCGAGTTAAGATATCTAAAAATTTAGCATCAGAGCCCACTAAAACGCGATATTTATTTTGCTCCATGGCATCCAATATAATGGTGGCGGCTTTATCAGCTGCTAAAGAAGTCATTCCTGAACTCTGATCGCTTTTGGGCATATCAATGCCTGAATTAGTCGTGATATTGGTGGCAATTGCTCCGGGAAAAACGACGGTTACTCGAACATTGCTTTCCTTTAATTCAGCATACAAAGCTTCGGTAAATAATTTGACTGCCGCCTTAGTGGCGCCATAAATACTTTGTCCAGGAACGGGTAAAAATCCGCCCATGCTGGATGTATTCACAATATGTGCCTCTGGCCGAAGCAATAAATGAGGCAAAAACACTTTCGTAACATTCAAACAGCCGTAAAGGTTGACGTCGATGACACGCTTGATTTGCTCCATGCTCAAATCATTTACTTTTACAAATGGCTGAATGATGCCTGCGTTATTCATGATACCGTCAATTTGACCAAAATGTTGAATGATCAAATCTGGCAAAGTTTGCACTTTTTCGTAGTCGGCGATATTGCATTCCAAAGGTAGAAACTGATCATCACCAACTTGACAAAGTTGTTGTGTTTCCAAGAGCTGGGGTAAATGAATATCCAAACCTGCTACTTTCGCACCGCGTTGAATCAATTGAATGGCCATTTCACGGCCCATTCCGCTGCCTGCCCCTGTTATTAAAATTACTTTCCCATTGACATTCATAACATTTGACATTTAAGAAGATGAAATATGAAAACACTTTCCTTAAAAGTATAAGGACAAGTTCATCGCATAATTAACTAATTTCGACGAAATATTTACAAAAGAAACATTTTAGCCATTAATTTTTGAGATTATCTTTTGAATTCCTAAACCCTTTTGACAAATGAAGTATTTTATATTATTGAATTTGCTTTTTATTGCTGGAATTACTCCTATTTTTTCACAAAATAAATTGGACAACCTTAAAGTTGAATACCAAAAACAGCCTTTAGGTATAGATGAAGTTCATCCCAGATTTTCTTGGAATATGCAGGCGCTTCATAAAAGGATAGGTGAAAAACAAATTGCCTATCAAATTGTCGTAGAGGATGGTCAAAATCAGATCGTTTGGGATTCTAAAAAACAAAACTCGAATCTTTCATTGGGAATTACTTACGAAGGGAAAGCGTTGCAAGCAACGACTAAATATACGTGGAAATTGAAAGTTTGGAATCAAAACAATTTGATCTCAACAGCTAATTCTTGGTTTGAAACAGGATTATTATCAACAGAAGTAAGCGCTTGGAATGGCGCTAAATGGATAGGAAGTAATGATTTACCATTTTCAAGTCATTATTTATCTGTCTATAAATTTCAATATGGGATTCAATTAGATGAAGTCGCAAAATCAACAAAAGCCTCCTTTGTGTTTGGTGCGAATGACCCTCGCTTATTTAATCGTAATCAAAACATCATGGATGTGGAAAGCACTCGTGATGGTAATTACATTCGATTTGAATTAGACATATCAAGTCTTTCAGAAGATACGGCGAGTCGGGCAAGTTTTCATGTTTATCGGGTAGGATATGATAAAAAAGACTTAGCCAATGTTCCATTTGTAACCTACAAATTGAATAAAAATGTAATTTCTTCGGAAAATAAATATCAAAAACATACGGTGTTTGCTTTGTGTAATTTTGGTGTTTTTGACTTATACCTAGATAAAATTGATCCAGACCACAAAATTATTCCTAGTCCAAAAACCTCCAATCCAGGAGCACAATTTGGGGGATCGAATGGATTGAATTTGAATCCAGTTGGCCGGGGGAACAATTACATCAGTTTTCCTATGTTGTCTGAAATAGGTTTTCATTTGGAAGCTAATCAAAAGGCCCATTTTTCAGATATTCAAATTAAAAATTATCGTTACCCGAGTAACACCTTATTTGATGCGTCGGAGAATCCTGATTTATTCATTACCAATGGGGTAAGTTGGGATGGGAAAACATTTCATATTAATTCCAATCAAAACATTTTCATCGCAAAAAATCCAAGTCGATTTGCCGCTCCAATGTTAAGAACTCAATTTGAAACGAAGGGTAAAACCATTCGTCAAGCAAGAATTTATGCGACAGCGCGAGGTATTTACGAATTGTATTTGAACGGGAAAAGAGTGGGAAATGATTATTTCAATCCAGGTTTAACACAATACAACAAAACTCATTTATACCAAAGTTTTGACGTGAGTGATTTAGTCAAAGACGGGCGAAATACTTGGGGAGCTTGGTTAAGCGAAGGATGGTGGAGTGGAAACATTACTTTTAGCGGAGATAGTTGGAATTACTTTGGAGATCGCCAATCCCTATTAGCTAAATTAGTGATACAATACACAGATGGTACCGAGCAGGTAATAGGTACGGATCCAAGTAATTGGTCAAGTTTTAATGATGGTCCAATTCGTTATGGAAGTTTTTTTCAAGGAGAAATTTATGATGCACTGAAAGAGCAAAAAATCAAAGATTGGGCGACAGTCCAATATAATGCCAAGGATTGGAAACCTGCAGTAGAAATAAATTTAGAAGGAACAGCTTATGTGGGAAAAGTGAACAATGCCTTGAATTATGACAACATGAAATTGATTGGTCAATTAGATGACAAAGTTCAAATAAGAAAAATACTGCAAGCCAAATCCATGACCGAGCCAAGAAAAGGTGTATTTGTCTATGATATGGGACAAAATATGGTTGGTTTTCCAAAGATATTTATCAAAAATGGCAAAGCTGGACAAGTGATTACTCTTCGGTATGCTGAAGTACTTTATCCTGATTTAAAAGAATATGCTGCCCAAAAAGGCATGATTATGTTAGAGAATATTCGAGCAGCTTTGGCGCAGGATATTTATGTGTTGAAAGAAGGTGATCAATATATACAGCCTAGATTCACATTTCATGGTTATCGCTATCTGGAAATCAGTGGTATAGAAAAAGCCCCAGAACTACCTGAAATAGCAGGTTTAGTTCTATCGTCATTGGAGAATATTTCTTCTTCTTATCAAACTTCTGATCCTTTGGTAAATAAATTATGGGAGAATATCACATGGAGTATGCGAGGTAATTTTTTATCCATTCCAACGGATACGCCTGCAAGAAATGAGCGAATGGGCTGGAGTGGCGATATCAATGTTTTTTCGAAAACAGCAACGATGATGGCGCCTGTTAATAATTTCATGCGACGCCATTTATTGGGGATGCGCGATGTACAAAGAGCGGATGGAAGGTTCACCGATGTTGCTCCCATGGGCGGAGGATTTGGAGGAACCTTATGGGGAAGCGCAGGAATTATTATTCCTTGGGAAACGTATTTACAATATGGCGACAAGGCCCTTTTGGTGGAACATTATGATGCGATGAAAAAATACATCCAATTTTTAGATTCAAAAGTTGAAGCTAATTCAGGCGTTTTAAATGAGGGGCCATTGGGAGACTGGCTTAGTCCAGAAAATAACAAAAATGATAATACGCTTTTTTGGATGGCTTATCAGGCATATAATTTGAAAATCATGTCTAAGGTGGCAGGGATTTTGGGAAAAGGAAGTGAAGAAAAAACTTATTTAGATCAATTTGTCGCTAAAAAGAAGACTTTCAATGCGATTTATATGGATCCCATTCTACGTAAAACAGTTAAATCTGGGGTAAAAGCGGCAAGAATGGGGCCTCCAGGAGCAAGTACCGCCACAAATGCTCCTACGGTTTCGGACAAAGGACAATTAATAGATACTCAAGCCTCCTATGCGATTCCATTAGCATTGGATATATTTGATGAAACAAATAAACCACATGCAATTGCCAATTTAGTGGCTACAGTAGAAAGATCTAATAAAGATGATGAAGGGATTGCTAGACCCAGCTATTCCTTAATGACAGGATTTATTGGAACAGCCTCCATCAGTGAGGCATTATCTGCCAATCAAAAACATGGAATTGCCTATGGATTATTGACTCAAAAGACCTATCCTTCTTGGTTATATTCTGTGGCTAATGGAGCCACGACCATTTGGGAAAGATTGAATTCTTATACCATTGAGAATGGATTTGGTGGTAATAATAGTATGAATTCATTCAATCACTATTCTTTTGGAGCAGTAGCAGCATGGATGTACACACGTTCATTGGGAATACAAAGAGATTTCAATTCGCCTGGATTTAAACATTTCTTGTTACAACCTATTCCAGATGAAACAGGTAAAATTAGTTATGCCAAAGGGTTTGTTGAAACAATGTATGGTACGATAAAAAGTGAATGGAAGAAGAACGGCAAAACAACTTCTTATCAATTCAGCATTCCAGCAAACACTTCTGCTCATGTCATTTTAAAAGGTGAAAAGTTATTTGAGGAGAGAAAAACAAAACCCACGAAAGTACAATACTTGCTAAAAGAAGGTTCGTTGGAAATGGATCTGGAGTCAGGTGATTATACATTTACCATGGAAAATTAAAATCCAAAATGTTGATCTATTAAATATATTCTTTAAAGGTTAATTTTTGTTTTATTAAAAAAACCTTGAAATTGTAGTTTAATAAAATTCATATTTATGCAAATGAATACCCCTTGGGTTGAATCCCCTTTTTTCGAAAAAATCATACAAGAAAAAAAATTATCGAAGGAAAATGAACATTTAGCGCGCGATTATCATAAAAATGGTTTCGTTGTCATTAAAAATCAATTCAAGGAAGAGGAATTGGATGCTGTTATAGAAGAAATGCATTCCAAGGGATTTAATCAAGATTTTAAGTATCGATATAACCGAGATGCGAATAGGTGTCAGGATTTGTGGAATTATTCCCAACCTGTTACTAATTTATCCATTAAACCAAGCGTGTTAGAAACCTTGGAAATGTTGTATGGAAGGGAAGTTGTCCCTTTTCAAACGCTTAATTTCTTAAGAGGTTCTCAACAAAAAGCGCATTCTGACACCATACATTTTAGTTCACTTCCTGCTCGATTTATGGCGGGAGTTTGGATTGCCTTGGAAGATATCACCGAAGAAAATGGACCTTTATTTTACTATCCAGGTTCCCATAGGATGCCAGAATATAATTTTAACCACTTTAAAGAAGATCTTTTGGACAATTGTTATGACAACTATCCAGAATACGAAAATTTCATGGGAGAATTAATGGAGCATGTTGGTTACGAAAAACAAGTATTTCTAGCTAAAAAAGGAGATGTGTTAATTTGGTCTTCGAATATCGTTCATGGTGGTAGCCCAGTGTTAAAAGAAGGAAGTACTCGCTATTCGCAAGTCACTCACTATTTTTTCAAAGATTGCCTGTATTATTCTCCTATGGGTTCTAACACCATTTCAGGGGAATTACTGATGCGAATGACATTGAAAAACATGCGAACTGGGAAATTAGAAAAAATGACCTATAATGGCTACCGACCAAGATTAACCAGAACATTTAAACATTTGTATGTCATTAACGAACACTTATTCTACCCAGGTGTTATCCGTTTTTTCACTGATATTTATTATATATTGAGCAGACAAGGCTTAAAAAAATTAATCAGTTTGGTTCAAAATAAATTCAAATAAATGAACAAAATCTTCCTTTTATTCCTTTGGGGAGTCTTGGCTTTCGCAGGTTTTTCTCAAGACAAAATCGATTTAGGTCCTTTGAAAGGAGGAGGATATCAAGTATTTATCCCGAAAAATTGGAATAAAAAATTAGTCATGTTTGCGCATGGCTATCAGTTTATGGGTAGCCCTGCTGCTAGTGCCAATGCGGGGCTAGAGAAAAAAATGCAATTTATTTTGGACAAAGGCTTTGCATTAGCCGCCTCAGATTATCCGATTCAAGGTTGGGCACTACCTGAAGCAGTAGATGCCACGGAAGAATTACGCAAGAAATTCATTGAAAAATATGGCCAACCCGATTCCACTTTTATGGTAGGACAATCCATGGGCGGAGGAATTACCTTGGCGATCATGGAAAATTTTGGCCAATATTATGATGGAGGTTTACCGATGTGCCCTTTAGCTTCTCGCCCCTATTTACAAACGAGAAAGGAATTTGATATGTATGCTACTTTTAATGGTCTATTTCCAGGGATTGTCCCTAGTTTAAAAGAAATTTTTGATCCAAAAAGTGGTATTCAATTTACTTCATTTCAACAAGCTGGAGCTAGAATGCAAGAAATTAGCCAAGCAATAATGGCTAAAGATTCTTTATTAGCCAAAGCTTTTGCTAATAGATTTGATTTAAAATTAAAGGATTTGCCGGCGGCCTTGTTTTTCAATTTAAATGTATTGAGAGATGTGGCATTGAAAGCACAAGGGAATCCGTTTGATAATACGCAAACGTTGTACACAGGTTTTCCAGACAATGAAAAAGTAAATCTACTTGCTGAAAGATTGGCTGCAACGAAGAGTCCAGATTTACTTTTCAGCAAATATGATCGAACAGGAAATATAAACAAACCTGTCTTGTTGCTTCATACCATATATGACCAATTGATACCTCCTAGCTATGCGGTTACAAACTTTGAAAATATGGTTATTCAACAAAATAAAACAACATATTTTTCAGTGAAATATACCGATGGACAGGCCCATTGTGCCTTCACTTCTCAACAAAGCGAAAAGGCATTTGATGCGCTTAGAAATTGGATAAAAACAGGTAAGAAACCGACTTTGATAGAGAAATACTAAACAAAAAATATCTCTGCCGTTGGATAAGTTAAATTCCTATAAAATCCTTTTAATTACTATATTTGCCTTTTAATTTTCAATATGATGCCAAAAAAATTAATTGTAACAGGATCACTAGGATTAATAGGTTCAGAAGTTAGCGAATACTTTCTAGAAAAAGGATGGACAGTCTACGGAGTCGACAATAATCAAAGAGCTGTTTTTTTTGGTTTACAAGGTGACAATTCGTCTAACCAAGACCGATTGGCTAAATTTGGCGATGCTTACCAACATCATCAGGTTGACATTCGTGATAGACAAAGTGTGTTGGATTTAATTCCAAGCATTCAACCAGATGCCATTGTACATACTGCTGCACAACCGAGTCACGATAGGGCTGCTTCAATCCCATTTGAAGATTTCGACACCAATGCTGTAGGAACATTCAATTTATTAGAATCAACAAGAAGATATAGCACCAACATACCTTTTGTACATTTATCTACCAATAAAGTGTACGGAGATGCACCCAATTTCATCAAAATGAAGGAATTGGAAACGCGTTTCGATTATGATGATGCTACTTATGAGCATGGAATTGCAGAAAGTTTCAGCATAGATCAATCTAAACATTCCCTTTTTGGAGCGTCTAAAGTATCGGCAGATATTTCAGTGCAGGAATATGGAAGGTATTTCAACATGCCTACTGCATGTTTAAGAGGAGGTTGTTTAACGGGTCCTAATCATGCGGGAGTAGAATTACATGGATTTTTGAGCTATTTGATCAAATGTAATTTGGAACAAAAAGAGTATACTGTTTTTGGCTACAAAGGAAAACAAGTTAGAGACAATATCCACTCGCTAGATGTGGCAAGATTCATTGAAGAATTTATCAATGCGCCAAGAGTTGGAGAAGTGTATAATATAGGTGGGGGAAAAGATAATTCCGTTTCTATTTTAGAGGCATTTGATTTAATCTCAAAAATCAGTGGAATCCCAATGAAATACAAATACGATGAAACCAATCGAATTGGGGATCATATTTGCTATTACAGTGACTTGAGAAAAATGAAAGCACATTATCCCAATTGGGACATTACCAAGTCATTGGAAGATGTGTTTACCGATATTTATAACCGCTACATGGAAGCAAAAAAATAATGAAAATACTAATAACTGGAGGCTGCGGTTTTGTTGGATCTAATCTAGCTATTCTGTTTAAATCTTATTTAAACGAATCGGAAATCTTTTGTTTAGACAATCTTTCAAGAAGAGGGTCTGAATTGAACATGCGAAAAATTGTATCCTTTGGAATACATTTCGTACATGGAGATGTTAGAAACAAATCGGATTTTGACCGCATTCCAAAAGTGGATTTAGTCATTGATGCTGCCGCAGAACCTTCTGTTTTAGCAGGAACTGTACCAGGCGAGTTAGAGAATTTGATTGATACCAATTTAAATGGGACCATCAATACCCTATATTTTGCTAAAAGACATCAAGCGAAATTTGTCTTTTTATCGACAAGTCGAGTTTATCCTTATGATCAATTATTGAACGTCCCAATAGAGCATTCTTCTCAACGTTTTGATTTTTCGAATGATCAGCCAATTGCAGGGATTTCAAAAAAAGGAATTGCAGAAAATTTCCCATTGGAAGGATTACGTTCATTGTACGGAGCAACGAAACTTTCCTCAGAATATATCATTAAAGAATTTGCCCATAATTTTGAAATACCAACCATCATCAATCGCTGTGGTGTAATCAGTGGCCCTTTCCAAATGGGGAAAATTGATCAAGGTGTGATTGTTTTATGGATGGCTAGACATTTTTGGAAGAAAAATTTAAGTTACATTGGTTTTGGAGGATTAGGCCAACAATCGAGAGACGTGATTCATATCAAAGATCTTTTTGAGTGTATTTTGTGGGAAATTAATCACGTAGATCAGGTACATAACCAAATTTTCAATGTAGGTGGGGGACTAACGAATTCTGTTTCTTTGGCAGAATTAACGGCCTTATGTGAGGAAATTACCGGAAATAAGATTGAAATATCCTCCGATAATGTCAATCGACCTGGAGATATCCCTGTTTTCATAACGGATAATACCAAAATCAATGCCATCAGTTCTTGGCAACCTAAAATTGGGACAAAACAACTTTTACAGGAAGTGTATAATTGGATTGAGGCAGAACAAGCATTCTTACAACCAATCTTAGCATAAAATGGAAAAGTTAAGTATTGTAATTCCTGCCTACAACGAAGAAGGTTCCATTGTAGAAACCTTGAGTACACTGTATGATAAATTGGTTGAGGAAAATATCGAACATGAAATTGTCGTAGTAAACGACAACTCCAAAGATAATACCTTGGCTATTTTGGAGGAGTTAAAATCAACAAGCATTCCGACTTTAACTATTTATACCAATCATGGGCCTAATGGTTTTGGATATGCAGTAAGATATGGTTTAGAAAGATTTCAAGGGGACATGGTGGCGGTAATGATGGCCGACTTATCCGATGATCCTGCAGATTTAGTGGCGTATTATCGTTTGATGGTTGCCAAAAATTTAGATTGTGTTTTTGGATCGAGATTCATCAAAGGAGGAAAAGTGTATGATTATCCCAAACACAAATTAATCATCAATCGAATCGCTAATTTCATCATCAAAGTTACAGTTGGTATAAACTACAACGATTCTACCAATGCTTTTAAAATGTACAGAAAGCATACAATAGAAGGAATTAAGCCCTTTTTAGCTCCACATTTCAACTTAACAATTGAATTACCTCTCAAGGCAATCATCCGTGGATATAGCTATGAAGTTTTACCCAATTCATGGAGAAACCGCAAAGCTGGCGAATCCAATTTGAAAATCAAGGAAATGGGTAGCAGGTATTTATTTATCTTGTTGTATGTATTGATCGAGAAGTTTTTTTCGAGAAATGATTTTAGGAAGAGAATGTAATGATGTAAGAGGTAAAAGGTAAAAGGTAAGAGGTAAAAGGTAAGAGGTTTTCTCGCTAGTCAGGACACTTCCTATTAAGTGTGTAAGAAAAAAATAGCGGGTAAAATTTGCTTATAAATTCGAAAAGGCTGCTTCCGGAAATACTGTGAAAAAAACTATTACCTCTTACCTTTTACCTTTTACCTTTTACCTCTTACCTCATACATCATCCCTACTGCGACCATTCCGTCGGCTGTCTTTCCCAACGATGTTGTTTTAGTTTTTCTAATAAAGATTTTTCTAGGCCTTTGCCATCCGAGGATGCGATATTGCTTTGAACATGCTTGATTTTACGCATACCTGGGATAATCGTTCCAATGTCTGGATTAGACAAGATAAAACGAAGAGCCATTTCAGGCATATCCATGGTAGAAGGCACTAAAGGTTTAAGCGCATCGGCATGGTCAACACTCGAATTTAAATTCTCAGGCACAAAATAAGTTGAACGCCAATCGTCTGCAGGGAAAACAGTTTCTTTGGTTAGCAAACCCGTTAAACTACCTTCATCAAAAGGTACACGAGCAATGACACCCACGTTTAATTCCTTGCACAAAGGAATCAATTGGTCTTCTGGATTTTGATCAAAAATATTGTAGATAACTTGAACAGAAGAAAACAGATTTGTTTTTAATGAATTCAAGCAATTATTGGGTTCCCAGCGATTAACCGATATTCCCCAATGTGCTACTTTCCCTTCTTGTGTCAATTTTTCGATGGCTTTTTTCCATTCGTCATTGTCTGCCCAAGCATCTTCCCAAACGTGAAATTGCTGCAGATCAATTTGCTCCACACCTAGATTTTTTAAACTTTTCTCTGTGTATTCAATAATGTGTGCAGCAGGAAAACAATCTTCTAATTTAAAATGAGATTTTGATGGCCAAATAAAATTTTTGGGTGGGATTTTGGTAGCAGCATATAATTTTTTAGACGAATGTCTTTTTAATAAATCCCCTAAAATTTGCTCACTCAAACCTGCGCCATAGCCCCAAGCGGTATCAAAAAAATTACATCCCAATTCTACAGACAATTCCAAGGATTTACTTACCTCATCCTGATCTGAACCCGTCCAACCTGCCAAACCCCACATACCATATCCAATTTCACTTATCTCCCATTGTGTTTTACCAAAAATTCTCTTTTCCATTTTTTTAATTTTAATGTCCACAAATGTATTAATTCTTTCTTTTTTATCTATCTGTTATGTTGAACTTCCTTTCTACATCATACGTCATACATCATACGTCATACCCAGTTCCAAAACGTAAAAAAAAGGGAATAATATGTTTTTCACGTAAATAACCTAATTTAATTACCTATAACGCGACTAGAAAATTAGCTTTGAACCAAACAAAGCAAAACCTATGTCGACACAAAAAACCGCAAACATTATACCAGAAAAGAAGTCGCTAAAATTAGGAACGACATTTGTGAATCCAGCAACAATTAAATTCATCGAAGGTGAAGGAAATTATTCGATTGTGCATTTTGAAGACGGCACAAAAAAGCTTTCCTGCCGAACATTGAAATATTTTCAAAATCTGTTAAAACATATTTGTTTTATCCGGCCTTCTAAATCCTATTTAGTCAATACCAATTACATTAAAACTGTTGAAATAAAATCAAACAAATCTATCATCTTGGATGATGACCTAGCCATAGGGATATCTAGAAGAAATGTACCTGTGATGAAAGCCTATTTTAATCTTTAAGACATTCGCCTTTCCTACTCAAAACAAATATTTTCAAATAGTTGAAGCAGGCTTATTGAGCCATTTTATCTTTCCAGAAAAGAGGATTATATTTTTCCCAAGCATGACAACCAAAAGGCAGTTTTTCCTTATTTAATTGATACGCTAATTTGGGATTTTTCTCAAATCCGAATGAAAGTGCTTGTTTCCAAGTTGGCAATTTGAGCATAAATCGCAAAGGGAAAGAGCGTTTATGATAGACAGAGAAGAGCGTATCTTCATTGGCTGGCCACTGATTGTACAATAAATGGTACCATTTCAAAAAACGGATGATGGGCTGAATTTTTCGTAAGGAAAAACCTCCGTTAAATAATACAGGGTCTACAACTGGCCAATTGATCGTTTCATTATTTTCCCAATGTTTTCTTCTCAATTTAGGGCTCCCGATATAATCAAATCCTTTTGCGCACCATTCTTTCAATTCATCTCTAAATACAAATGCATCTAATTGATAAATCAACATATATTCAAATTCCCTAAATCGCTCATAAAATGCGACATTAATCAGTAAATGATTATAAGCCTTCGTACTCTCAAAATAGTTTGCGGGAAAGCCAATAAAGGAAGAATTAGGGGTGTTGTCAATATAATCTGCTTGAAAATTATCTGGACCGACAAAAACGATGGGATAATGCCCCAAAATTTTGATGCATTGCTTCAATGAAAGCTCTTCATTGGAATTTAATTCCAATTGATAAACAGGAATGACAATTGCGACTTTATGTTCCATTTTATTCGAAAAGGTCTCCCAAAACTGGGTCCCACCATCTTCCTCCGTCCTGCAATTTATAATTTCCTTTGAAAGCTGCGCTTAAAACAGGTAAAAATCTTTTAAATCTATTGTCTGGCAACGTCGATCTCATGGAATAATGTCGTGCTCTTTCTTCCAATTTTTCAATAATTTCATTCGAAATATTTCCCTTTTGAGATAAATAGCTACAAAGAGCAGCGCTATCTACATATTTCTTTTTCAACTTAGTCAACTTTTTTTCTCTATTCCGGGTGATTCTTTCCCAAAGAGAAATTGTCTTACCACCTCCTTTTAAGCCCACTTGTTGCGAAGCGTGTTCCCGGTATTTAATCAGACGATCGGTCAAAAAGCCAATCCGATGATTCATCGATAAGTAAATGGCTATCCAACCATCATGAATCAATTCATCAATAATCTGAGGAACAGGTAAAATTTCAGGAATAATTTTAGAGCGAATGGCCAAAGTTGCTCCAGTAACAATATAACCTCTTAATAAAAGATCAAAAGCAAATCCCTTATTCCATTGATCCTGCAATTCATCGACAAACTCAATTTGCTCAAAAGATGTTTTCCCTGTGGGAACACCCAATTGATTAATCATAATCGCATTGGAAAAAACGGCATCTTGATCTGGATGTTCATTCAAATAAGCGATTTGCTTTTCCACTTTATGCCTGTCCCAAATATCATCTTGATCACAAAGAAATATAAATTCTCCTTGGCAAGCCGCCATGCAATTTTCAAAATTTTTACTGCTTCCAAGGTTTTTTTCGTTTTGATGAATCAATACAGGAAAAGGCGCTGATGCTTTGAAATTTTGAAGGATTTCCAAACTTGCATCCTTTGATCCATCATCAAAAACGACCACTTCACTCACCATCATTGTTTGGTTAAGTATGCTAGTCAATTGTTGTTCTAGAAATTTTTCACCATTGTAGGTACAAAGGGCAACAGAAATAAATGGGCTCAAAGGATCAATATATTTTTTAAATTTAACAAATAAAATTACATCGGAACGTATACAAGCTTTTTGGTTTCAAAAAATTCTTCGTCAAAGACCTCATATAGTTCGTGTAATTTATATTTCTTTCCAAATTCAGCCAATTCTTCGTCTAAATCTCCACCTTTCAAGCATAGTAAGCCATTGCGCAGCGTGTGAAAATGATTAGGGCTAACCTTTTTCTTCACCCAATAATAAAATGGTGTTAATCGAGTAACTGCTCTACTGACAATGAATTCAAAATCTTGATCAATATCTTCTGCTCTTCCATGCACTGCTTTCACATTTTTTAAACCCAAAGATTCCGCTACACCCTCCACTACTTTGATTTTCTTGCCAATGCTATCAATCAAGGTAAATTGACAATTGGGAAATAAAATTGCCAAAGGAATGCCGGGAAATCCACCACCTGTTCCCACATCTAAAATCTCCGTTCCATCTTTGAAAGTAATAAACTTCGCAATGGCCAAGGAATGCAATACATGATGAAGCATCAAGTTATCAATATCTTTTCGAGAGATTACATTGATTTTTTCATTCCATTCTTGATAAAGTGGCACAAGCTTTTCGAATTGCTCAATTTGCTCTTGACTAATCGATGGAAAATATTTTTTAATAATCTCAGTATGCATCATTTCTTATTTTTTCTTTCTGCGAGCTTTTTTTGCCTCTGAAAGTAATTTCTTAGCTTCTGTATGTTGACTCGATTTTTTCTCTGCTTTGTCTAATATTTCTTTGCATAAATCAACTGCCTTATCAAAATCATTTTCTTGATAAGCAATTCGTGCAATGCCTAAAAGCGCGGCCCAATAATACCCAGAATCCTTTGTGCCCGATTGTTCACTAAACTGAATACATTGGTTAAAATATTTCTTCCCGTCTTCGGAGTTTTTAAAGATATATAACTGATAGTAGCCCAATATATAACTTGCATAACGACCAGACACCGCTTCATAACCAGGTTGATGTTGCTCAATTTTGGAAAGAATACTTTTACAAATGGGTATGGCTTCATCCAACTTCCCTGACATATACGCCGAACGAGCATGATAGCGCTCAAAAAATGGGTTATCCGGAAAATTTTCGTGGGTGTATTTGGCAAGTTCATACGACTTCTCAGTCATATTTTCCATGGCATAAATTTGCAGTAAAAAATACCTTGCCTCCGTCCGAGTGTAGAAAGCTTGGTAACTAACTTGTTCCAATTGTTTAATCCCTTGGTCTTTGTTCGCTTTTGGAAAAAGCCAAAGAACAGGACGAAGTAAAGGAAAATTTTGTTTGATGAAATGGTAATAATAATTGTACAAACCATCTCCAAACATTAATTCGGGACTAAAATCGGCGAAATTTCTTGAGTATTCTAGGTATTTTAAGGCATTCTTAGCTGCAAGCGTTGCCCTTGTCCAATGCTTTCTTTCCGCATGTAGTCGACCTTTAAAGCCATACGCAGCTGCTAGGAAAAAAGCCGCTTCCGGGTTTTCGGTATCATCCCAAATTTTCTCTGCTTTTTCAATGCTAGCATCCATGTATTCCACCAAACGGTCATCATAGATTTCATTGGCAGGATTGGGAACAATCTTCCACCATTGAATCAGGCCTAAAAGAAAATCGGGAAGAGGATGTGTGGGGTATTTGACTTTTAAATAATTAAATTCCCTTTCAGCTTCAGGGAATTTAAAATTATACATCATGTTGATGGCATTGGTAGCTTCAATTTGCACCTCTGCAGTGAGTAAAAGCATTCCTTTAGAACGCTCTTTTTCGGCTTCTTCTGTTCTCTTCCACCATTGCCCTTCAGAGATGAAGGATAATGGAAGAAAACAGAAAACTAGGAGCCAATTTTTAAGATGATAATTCAATATCTTCTCCATTTTTATTCAGGAATTTGAAATCCGTTATGCCTAGAGAGGAATCTTCCATGATATTAATCCACGTTTTGTATGTCATAAACCATTTCATTCGAATCGAAGGAAAACCTTTGGTAAAATAAGCACTTAAAAATGGATGAACTAAAATAGTCAATTTCTTCTCGTTTTGTTTGGTCACCAAGTGATCGACATGTTGAGCGATAATTTCAGAAACAGCAATACTTGCTGTAATAGTTCCTGTTCCGCCGCAACTAGGACAAACCTCATGTGTTGCCACATTCATTTCTGGCCTTACTCTTTGGCGAGTTATTTGCATTAAACCGAATTTCGTCAAAGGCAGAATCGTGAATTTGGAGCGATCTGTTTTCATTTCATCGCGCATGATGTCCTGAATCAATTTACGATTATCAGGTTTTTTCATGTCGATGAAATCAATAACAATGATTCCACCCATATCACGCAATCTCAATTGGCGAGCAATCTCTTTTGCGGCCTCTCTATTGACACTTAACGCCGTGGCTTCTTGGTCTTCTTCCGAATTGGATTTATTCCCAGAATTCACATCAATTACGTGCAATGCTTCGGTGTGTTCAACAATTAAATAGCCTCCACCTGGTAAAGATACAGAACGACCGAAAAGCATTTTTAATTGTTTTTCGATACCTAATTGTTCAAATAATTTTGTTTTTCCAGAATGAAGCTTTACAATCTTTTCCTTTTCAGGAGCAACTGTATGAACATAACTTTTGGCTTCATTGTACAAGTCAGGACTATCCACAATGACATTGTCAAAATCCTTGTTCAACAAATCACGCAACATCGAAGTAGCGCGACTCATTTCGCCAATGATACGATCGGTAGGTTTTGCTTCTACTAATTTTTTAATTCCTTCTTCCCATTTAGCAATGGAATCATATAAATCACGTTCCATCTCTTCTACGGCTTTACCTTCCGCAACGGTACGAACAATGACTCCAAAATTCTTTGGCTTTATGGAAGACATCAATTTTAGTAAACGAGATCTTTCTGCTTTGGAAGTGATTTTCTTTGAAATATTCACTCCATTCGCAAATGGCACGAGCACTAAAAATCTTCCTGCGATGGAAATATCACAAGATAAACGAGGTCCTTTGGTAGAAATAGGTTCTTTAACCACTTGGACAAGTACGGGTTGATTCCGAGTTAAGACTTTATCAATTTTCCCTAATTTGTCGATTTCCTCTTCAATTTTATAGTTTTCAATCTTGATGGTTTTTCCTTTTTTATTCAGGACATCACGAGTGAATTTATGAAGGGTGTTCAAATTGGGGCCAAGATCCTGATAATGCAAAAATGCATCTTTATCATATCCTATATCAATAAATGCAGCATTTAAACCAGAAACAAGTTTTTTTACTGTTCCCAGGTAAATATCTCCAACGGAAAATTGAGGTTCAGACTGCTCAATATGATATTCTACAATCCTTTTGTCATGCAAAAGGGCAATTCTATCTCCCTTGGGGGTAGAATTAATAATTAATTCATTACTCACAATACGTTGACGAGAAGAATGTTCACGGGCTAACAGCCCTAATAGCTAAATTACGCACGAATTTAAACACCAAAAACAGGCCATTTATTTGATAAAATGCCTGTTCTTGGGTTACCAATTACAAATCCACGAAGAATCAGTAATTATATGAACTATTTCTTCTTATGACGATTTTTACGTAAACGTTTTTTTCTTTTGTGAGTTGAAATCTTATGACGTTTTCTTTTTTTTCCGCAAGGCATACCTTTTAGCGTTTAATGTTTGAAATAAATTACGAGGATTGATTTTCAACCTCAATGTTTTTGCATTTCTGCAAGCAATTCTTTAGCGGCTTTCTGCTCTTCTTGATCTTTTGAATCCTTTAGGACTCGATTAAGAATTTTCTCTGCCTCTACTTTTTTATCTAACTGTGCCAAACAAAAGCCAAGATTTAACGCAGCTTTAAAATTGTTAGGTTCCAGCTTCAATATCTGTGTGAATCGTTCTTGACCTTTGCCAAATTGATTCGATTTAATAGATAACAAACCTAAATTAAACAAGGCAGGCACAAAGGTCGGTTCTTGTTCAATCACCTCTCTTAAAAGCGTAATGCCTTTCATGGGAGTAGGTGTATCTACATAAGTCATCGCCA
>JBJTNH010000086.1:0-18259 GCA_046073945.1 Aquirufa sp.
CCAAATTCAACTGCCGCATTTCTACATGCAGAAACGACAAAAGCCGTTTTACCCATACCAGGACGAGCAGCAATGATGATTAATTCTTGCTTCTGCCAGCCAGAGGTCAAACGATCTAATTCTGTAAATCCTGAAGGTATACCCGTTAAACCGCTTTTTTGTAATTGCTTTTTTTCTAATTCATCGACCGCCTTTTTCAAGATGTCCGACATACTTTCGTAGTTCTTACGAATATTGGATTCAGCAATCGTAAATAATTCCTGCTCCATTTTATCCAAAATTTGAAAAACGTCTGAGGTATCCTCATAAGATTGACGTTGGATTTCAGATGAAATATGGATTAATTGTCGCTTTAAATATTGCTCTATGATAATACGCGCATGATATTCAACATTGGAAGTTGAACTAACACGTGAAGTCAATTGTGCCAAATAACTCGTTCCGCCTGCCCTTTCCAACTCACCATTTACTTTTAAATAGTTGTTGACTGTCAATAAATCTACAGGTTGGGATGCTTGAAATAAACCTTGAATGGCTTGAAATATTTTCTGGTGAGCTTCTTTGTAAAAAGATTCAGGTTTTAATAATTCAATGACATTGGCTAAAGGTTCTTTTTCCAACATTAATGCACCTAATAATGCCTCTTCAAGGTCTAATGCTTGAGGAGGTAATTTTCCTAAGCCCAAATCGCTCAAACGCGCAGGAGTTGAGGTTCTCGTATTCACGTTACTTGATGTATTTCCTTTCTTAAAAATTGATGCGGGAGTATTAGATTCCATAGAATACAATTTTACCACTTTTTATCAAAAATATCATCTTTTTTGCTCGATAAAATTTCAATAATTTTCTACATTAGTGCTTTGAATTCACATCTTAACTTTTTTGTACTTGTTAGAAAAAATTATTTCCCTTGCCGATATTTCATTAATCGATTTTTTCGGTCCGTCTAATACGAATCTAAGTTTAATTACGGATGCCTTTCCTCAAACAAAAATTATTGCCAGAGGAGATCAATTAACTGTCAGAGGCTCGGATGACCAAATTTCTTTGGTAGAAGCCATTGTTAATCAATGCATCAAACATCTTGAAAAACATCATACTCTTTCAGGTTCTCATACCAAAGCTTACATTGAAGCTATTTTAAATCCTACGGGCGAAGAATTAGAAACTCCTTGGGTGGAAGATAAAGATGTGTTGTTGTTTGGAAATAAAGGCATTGTAATCAAAGTTAAAACCCCAAATCAACGCAAATTAGTAGAAGCTGCTTCTAAAAATGACATTGTTTTTGCCTTAGGACCAGCGGGAACGGGTAAAACATACACAGCCGTAGCATTGGCTGTAAAAGCCCTAAAAAATAAAGAAGTTAAAAAAATAATCATTACTCGCCCTGCCGTTGAAGCTGGCGAAAATCTGGGTTTTTTACCTGGCGATTTAAAAGAAAAAATTGATCCCTATTTACGTCCCATTTATGATGCATTGGATGATATGATTCCTGCTGAAAAGTTGAAATTTTACATCGAAAATAGAACCATTGAAATTGCTCCTTTGGCCTACATGCGAGGAAGAACTTTGAATAAAGCTTTTATTTTATTGGATGAGGCTCAAAATACGACTTCCATGCAAATGAAAATGTTTTTAACAAGGATGGGAATCCAATCAAAAACCATCATCACGGGAGATAAATCACAAGTAGATTTACCCAAAAACCAAGTTTCTGGTTTAGGTGATGCGGTTAAGATTTTACAAGGAATCAAAGGTATTTCATTTGTTGAATTAGACGGAAGTGACGTGGTTCGACATCGTTTAGTTCGAGAAATCATTGAGGCGTACGATAAAAAGGCTTAGAAAATTAGCAATGAATTATTCCATCATAGAGGCAAAAAGTTTAGAGGAAATCAATCAGGTTTTTGACATTCGGATTGAGGTGTTTGTCAAAGAGCAAAAGTGTTTACCCTCTGAGGAATTTGATGATTTGGATGCCCAGGCAAGGCATTTTCTTTTGTTGGTAGACCATCAATCTGCCGCTACTGGAAGGTTCAGAAAAACGGAAAAAGGTATTAAAATTGAACGAATTGCCACCTTAGAGAAATATCGAGGGCAAGGATTAGCTAGTCTGTTAATCAAACACATCATAGAACAAGCTCAAGAGCAATTTCCAGAAGAACATTATTTTTATCTTCATTCCCAACAAACGGTGATGCCGCTCTATGCGTCTTTAGGTTTTCTGCCTTTTGGAGATACATTTATCGAAGCGGATATCATTCACCAAGCCATGGAAAGGATTATTTAAAACTTTTTTGGCTAATTTGTTGTTTATCCATCATAAATCAAAAATTATGATCGATAAAATAATTTCCGCCTACATCAATCACATTCGAGAAGAAGGACAAAGTCCTAAAAGTTTGTATTCCTTTGCGAAATCCATGGATCTTGAAGAAAAGGACTTATATGCCTATTTTACTTCATTTGAAGGTTTAGAAAACATTATTTGGTCCAATAAAATTCAAACGACGATTCAAAACTGTCAATCTGATCCGGTTTATGCATCCTACTCAGTAAGAGAAAAGTATTTGTCATTTGTATTCTCTTTTTTTCAAGAACTTCTTCCAGAAAGGTCTTTTTTTATTCAAAATTGGAAGAAAATAGCAAAGCCTACTTTCGGAATTCCTGAGGCTTTAAAGTCGGCCAATGAGGTGTATTTGACCTATGTTCAGTCATTAATGGATGAGGCGATTGAAAGTAATGAAGTAAAAGCTAGAAAATATTTAGATAAAAAATATGCAGATGGATTGTGGTTTCAATTTATCATGATTATCCAATTTTGGGTCAAAGATTCTTCCCCAAATTTTGAAAAAACGGATGAATTCATTGAGAAATCGACGCAAGCTTCTTTTGAGCTTTTAGGTGTAACAGCCTTCGATTCCTTAATAGATTTAGGTAAGTTTTTAATTCAAAATAAAACAGGGATGAATTTCCAAAAATAATGAAAGAAAATGCATATATCCCTGTTACGAAAGTAGCTAGGGCTTCAAAATTTGTGGGTACAGGTTTAAAAGTGGGAGGCAATTATTTGAAGTATTCAATTCAAAAGATGGCTAATCCAGATTTGAACAAAGATCAACTTCATGAAGACAATGCCAAAGATATCTATGATTCTTTAAGTGTTTTAAAGGGATCCGCATTAAAGGTCACTCAAATGTTGAGTATGGACCGTGGTATGTTGCCACGCGCCTACAGAGAAGCATTTGCGATGGCTCAATACTCTGCTCCGCCTCTTTCTGGGCCATTGGTAGTAAAAACTTTTCAAACGGAATTAGGGAAATCACCCGGCTTATTATTTGACCAATTCGATTTAAAGGCAAGTTTTGCAGCTTCGATTGGTCAGGTACATCGGGCAGAAAAAGATGGGAAAAAGTTGGCAGTGAAGGTGCAATACCCAGGTGTTGCAAATAGCATTCATGCCGATTTAAAAATGATCAAACCCATTGCTTTGGCTATGTTTTCTTTGAATGAGAAAGATGTAGACCGATATATGGCAGAGGTACAAGATAAATTGATGGAGGAAACGAATTATGTGCAGGAGATGAAATATGCGCAAGATATTACAGCTGCATGTTCTCATTTAGACGGACTTATTTTTCCAAACTACTATCCTGAATATTCCTCGAATAAAATATTGTGCATGGATTGGTTAGAAGGCATGCATTTAAAAGAATTTTTAGCAACGAATCCTAGTCAAGAAATTCGTGATTTAATTGGTCAAAGACTATGGGATTTCTATGAATTTCAAATTCATCAATTAAAAATGGTCCATGCAGATCCTCATCCAGGTAATTTTTTACTCCATGCCGATGGAAGCCTAGGTATTTTGGATTTTGGATGTGTCAAAAAGATACCATCTTCGTTTTATGAACCTTATTTTGCTCTTTTAGATACGCGTGTTTTAAAAGAAAAGTCGAAAACAATGGAAATTTTTGAACAATTAGAATTTGTCAATCCATTGGATAGTGCAAAAGAGAAAGAAGATTATTTCGAGTTATTTACATCCATGATTGAGTTGTTAGCTCGACCTTTTCAAACTTCCCAATTTGATTTTTCGGATGTGAATTATGTCAATGAAATTTATCAGATGGCTGATGAATTGAAGAATAACGAAATGCTGCGTTATTCTAAACATGCCCGTGGTTCACAACATGGTTTATATATCAATCGAACTTATTTTGGATTATATACCTTGTTGCATGAGTTAGGTAGTAAGATTGTAATAAGAAGTATGACGTAAGATGTAAGATGTAAGAATTTAGTAAATTTCTATTACATCCTACATCTTACATTTTACATCTTAAAACGGTAAATCATCACCTGCCTCTGCTTCCATTGGAGGGAAAGTGACAGTTCCGCTAGGATTGACGATTACATTGTCAGGTACTTGTCCACCAGATTGAGCTGCGCCTACTTTATCAATACGATATGCACGAATATCTGTATACCAACGCTCATTGTATTCACGTGATTCTACATTGAATTGAACTTTAATTAGTTCACCTTCACTCACTGCAGCTAAATCTTGAGTTTTATCTCCCCAAACATTCATGCAAACTTTTTTTGGATATTGGTCTTGTGTTTCGATCACAAAATCTTGTTTGATCCAATTTGTACCTGTTTTACCAGTTCCTGTAACTTCTGGTAACTTCTTAATTAATTTTCCGCTTAGTTCTAAAGCCATTATAGTAAATTGATAATTTTAGAAATTGTATTTATTGGCAAGTAAGTAAATATTTGGTAATTTTGCTAACCTTTCGGCGATGTGGTGGAATTGGTAGACACGCTACTTTGAGGTGGTAGTGCCGCTTTAGGTGTGGGAGTTCGAATCTCCCCATCGTCACGTTTTTATTTTTTTAATTTTTATATCTGTAAATCATGTTGAAGATGAAACCTTACAGTGTACTTCTTTATTATAACTATACGCCAATTCCTGATCCTGAAGCGTATAGAGAAATACACCACCTTTATTGTTTAAATAATCATATTTTAGGACGAGTAATTGTCGCATCTGAAGGGTTAAATGGAACAGTCTCAGGATTGAAAGAAGATTGCGAAGCTTACATGAGGTGGTTAGAAAATGATCCTATTTTTGCTGGAACAGATTTTGATTTCAAAGTTGAAGAGTTTGATGCGCATACTTTCAATAAATTGCATGTGCGTGTGAAAAGTGAGATTGTACATTCTGATTTACCTGTCAATCCATTGCTAAGAACGGGGAAGCATCTGAAGCCCAAGGAATTCAAGGAAATGTTAAAAAATGATCCTGATGTAGTTTTGGTAGATATGCGCTCCAATTATGAGCATGAACTGGGCCGTTTTAAAGGAGCTTATACTTTTGATATGGAAAATCTACGTGATTTACCAAATCATGTTCAGGAAATTGAGCATTTGAAAAATAAAAAGGTTATCACATATTGCACAGGTGGAATTAAATGTGAAAAAGCTAGTGCTTATTTGTTAGAAAAAGGCTTTGAAAATGTTTATCAATTGCACGGAGGGATCATCAAATATGGCTTAGAAGAAGGTGGAGAAGATTTTGATGGTTCTTGTTACGTTTTTGATAATCGAGTAGCAACGTCAGTAAATTCAGTGAACCCAGAGGTGATTTCTAAATGTTATGTTTGTCAAACCCCCTCTGACCACATGGTCAATTGCGCAAATCCTGAATGCAATGAGCATTTACCCATTTGTCCCACTTGCCTAAAAGAAATGGAAGGAGCTTGCTCAAAAGAATGTAAAGATCACCCTAGAAAACGTCCTTATAATGAAAAAGGATATTATTCTAAAAATTCTGTTGGATACTCCCCTGTTTTAGGATTTAAATCTTTTAGTAGAAATGCTAAAATTGAAGCAAAAAAATAAGATTTGAGAGGTAATAGGTAAAAGGTAAAAGGTAAGAGTTTTAGTTATTAGTTATTCTTACTTCTTACCTCTTACCTCTTACCTCAATCTCCCCCATTCTAAACTTCACCATTTTTTCAATGAGTTCCCATGGCATTTCTTTCTCAAAAGGGAACTGAACCCCTCCTTTTGAAAATTTATAGCCTGTCAATTCTTTTGTGAAATTTGATATACCTGATGGTGTTGGGAAAAAGCCGATGTGCGTATTGAATACACCAAAGTAACAAAGTGGTTTTTTCTGATATTTGAAAGCAGGCATTCCATAGGAAATGGATTCTTCCGCTTTAGGACAATTTTTTTTGATACAATTTCTTAGTTGAATCAATCGCTCCACTAATTCAGGTCCTGCGTTCAAAATATATTCATCGATGTTTTTAGCGATTAATTGATCTTTCATAAATTAAATAATTTGTAATATTTCAAAGGAATTGTCCCTGAATTTTATTTTATGACCAATACTTTTACCTTTCAATAAACTTCCAATCGGCGAATCAGCTGAAATGATAAAATAGGTTTGATTTTCTAAAATGACCTTTCCTAATCCAATGCTTAATAAATATTGCGCTTTATCAGTAATGATTAAACTACCTTGATCAGCTAAAATAGATGTTTTTTGTTTGATTTGATCCATAATTGTCAATTGATTTTTGTATAAATCAATCATCATGGCACATTTATCCATTTCTTTTTGCATCATTTCTCTACCTGTTTCGAATTTATCCCCAGCGCTACTTTTTGTATCACTATTTCTCGATTCACGTGCTAATTGAAAATCCCTCTCCATCTCTTGGATTTTTTGCTTCAAATCTTCTTTTATCAATTCGATTAATTTACCTTTGACTACTTTCCAATCCATGTTTTAAAATTTCAATAAAACTACAAATTACATTTGAATATGCCATTGCACTATTCCGATACAGACCTTATTATCAATGCTGATGGTTCATCGTACCATCTAAATATTCGTCCTGAACAAATTCCTGATACTATTATTTTGGTTGGTGACCCTGAACGAGTGGCACACGTTTCCAAATATTTTGATCAAATAACAGAAAAGGTTCATAAAAGAGAATTTATTAGTCATTTTGGGTTATTAAATCAAAAAAAGATCGCCGTAATTTCGAGTGGAATTGGTCCTGATAATGTGGAAATAGTCATGACAGAATTAGATGCATTGGCTAACATTGATTTTTTAACAAGACAAGAAAAGTTACAAAAAAGGAGTTTGAATTTAATAAGGATTGGAACTTCAGGATCTATTCAAGAAGATATACCTGTGGATTCATTTTTGTTGTCTAATTCAGCCATTGGACTAGATAATTTGTCCTTTTTCTATGGATTTCGGAATCAAATACACGATTTTGATGCAAAAGAATTAGAAGCATTCGAAGAAAATCTACCACATGGTATGAATATTTATGCAGTAAAAAGTTCTATGAAATTGGCACAAAATTTTCTGCAACATCCTAATTTTAAACAAGTCATATCTGGAATGACATTGACCACTCCAGGTTTTTATGCTCCTCAAGGTCGTCAAATGCGACTTAATTTACCATTCCCCAATTTTTTGAATGAAATTTCGTCTATTTCTCTAGCGGGGCAAACTTGTTCCAATATGGAAATGGAAACTGCTGCCTATTATGCTTTCGCTAAACTTTTAGGTCACGAAATGATTTCTCTAAATGCCATTTTAGCAAATCGAAAAACAAAAGAATTCTCACAAAATCCTGAAAAACAAGTTGATACATTGATTCAAATGACCATTGAAGCGTTGAAGTAAGAGAGAAAAGAGAAAAGAGAAAAACCTATTACCTATTACCTATTACCTATTACCTATTACCTATTACCTATTACCTCTTACCTCTTACCTCTTACATATTACATCATACATCTTACATCATACATCTTACATCATAAATCAACCTCCATCACATAATCATTCATAAAAAAACCATTTCCAATATCTAAATCAACCTCTTCTTTGATTTTAAAACCTTTTTTTAAATAGAAATCAACGGCGGAATTATGTCTATTCACATTTAATTCAATGGTTTTTACTTTCATAGATTCGGCGATGGTAAAAATTTCTTGCAAGAGGATACTTCCACCTCCTTTTTGTTTGAAATTTGGGTGGGTATAAATTTTATGTAATTTACCTTTTCCAACAGCTATTTTTTCAAAAGAAGCATATCCAATTGCATTGGAAGATTGATCTTCAAGCAGAATAAAATGAACATTTCCATTGATTTGTTCTTCCAGTTTTTGGGTATTATACATCCAATCTAGCATATAAACACATTGTTCTTCTGTCAATATTTCTCCATAGGTAGGTCTCCATGCTGCCTCTGCGATCGACTGTATAAGTGGTATGTCTGAAATGTTCGCTTTTCTTGTTTTCATTTATCTAAATTTCTGCTTGCAAATTTGTACTTTTGTTGCTTAAATAAAAAGTTATGGGAAAAGAAAAACCGCTTATTTTAATTGCCAATGATGATTCAATTCATTCTAAAGGGATTAAGGTACTAACAGAAATTATGTCTGAAATGGGTGAAGTTGTTGTAGTAGCTCCTGATTCTCATCAGTCTGGAATGGGTCATGCGATTACCTTAGGTTCCCCAATTCGTGTTACTAAAACAGAAGATTTTGGTCCAAATATTGCTTCTTATAAATGTTCGGGTACACCTGCTGATTGTGTGAAATTTGGTAAACATTATATTTTAAAGGGTAGAAAAATTGATTTAGTAGTGAGTGGAATTAATCATGGCTCCAATGCCTCGATCTCCGTTTTATATTCAGGAACGATGTCTGCAGCTATAGAAGCCGCCATGGAGGGTATTCCTGCTATTGGTTTTTCATTGTGTGATTATGCTCATGACGCTGATTTTAGTCATTGCCATGATTTTGTTATCAAAATTGCTCAACAAGTTTTAGCACATGGTTTACCAGCTGGATTAACATTAAATGTGAATTTTCCTGCTAAAACAGCGGAAGGAATTAATGGGATTCGTGTAGCCAAACAGGCAAATGCGGTGTATAGAGAATCTTTTGAGCAAAGAAAAGACCCCTATGGTCAGCCTTATTATTGGATGGATGGGGAATTAGAAAATAATGATTTGAACAATGGTACCGATTTGGACTTTTTGGCCGAAAATTATGCTACAATTGTACCTGTAAAATATGATTTGACCGATTATACAGCCTTGGAAAATATGTCACATTGGGATTTTAATTAATAATGAAGCAAAGACTCATACTTTTTTCCTTTATCGTTAGCATGTTAATCATGGGTGTAAAATTTTATGCCTATTATTTGAGTGGTTCTACCACTTTACTAACCGATGCTTTGGAATCGATTGTGAATGTAGTTGCCGGCGCATTTGCCTATTATTCTATCTATTTGGCATCTTTGCCTAAAGATTTAAATCATCCTTATGGCCATGGTAAAATAGAGTTTTTTGCTTCTGGATTAGAAGGTGTTTTGATTTTATTGGCTTCAGGTTATATCTTTTTACATGCTTCTCAACATTTATGGGCGCATCCAATCATCGAAAAATTAGATGTAGGTTTGTATATCTCATTAAGTTCTGCTGCTGTTAATGGAATTTTAGGCCTAATATTAGTCAAGGCTGGAAAGAAAGAACATTCGCCTGCCTTAATTGCCGATGGAAAGCATTTGAAATTAGATGCATACAATGGTGTTTTTGTAGCAATATCACTGGTAATTACCTTAATTACCGGGTGGTTATGGATCGATTCAATCGCTTCACTCATATTTGCAGGAATGATGTGTTGGCAAGGTGTACATCTGATTCGAAGCTCTGTTGCTGCTTTGATGGATGAAACAAATCCCAAAGTTTTTCAAAAAGTAATTAATTGTATTACGACCAATCAAAAGGAAGAATGGATTGATTTACACAATCTACGTGTTCAACAATATGGGGGTGATTTACACATTGATTGTCACTTGACACTACCTCGATTTTGGGATTTGAATCGGGTTCACGATGAAATTCATGAATTTGAAGAAATATTAGGGAATGTGTTACCAACCAATATCGAAATTTTCGTTCACAGCGACCCTTGTTTAGATGACTGTTGTTCTCACTGCGCGGTAAAGAATTGTTCTATTCGGAAAAATGAATTTAAGCAAAAAGTAGAATGGAATAAAATGAATTTAGCTTTGAACCAAAAACATTTCAACGAGGCACTAAACCGTTCTTAAGCTACCAATTCCGCCATCTACTCCGATGATTTGACCGGTAATCCAAGAATTTTCTTTTTGCAATAAGAATGCCGCTAAATTGGAAACATCCTCGGCAACACCCACTCTTCCTAAGGGATGTCTTTTACCTCCTGCTTCTATTTTTTCTGGACTATTTAGTAAATTCTGTGATAAAGGAGTTTGGGTAAGCGAAGGGGCAATCGCATTTACTCGAATTTTATAATTACTCAATTCTGCTGCCAAAGATTTTGTAAGTCCCTCGATAGCTCCTTTGGAACTTGCAATCGATGCATGGAAACCCATACCAGTTTGCACTGCAACTGTAGAAAACAAGACAATAGATGAAGATTCAGATTGTTTTAACAAAGGAAGAATAGCTTGTATCGATTTAATTGCACCTAATACATTGATGTTGAAATCACTCTCAAAATCTGAAATAGAAAGTCTATGAAAGGGTTTTAAATTGATACTTCCCGGACAATAAACAAATCCGTCTATGGGGCCAGATAACTGCGAAAAAATATCTAAGGAATCATGGGAAGCATCCCAGCTAAAATTGGAAACTCCATGTAAATTGGATGCTTCTCTAGAGAAGTTGAAAACCTCATGGCCTTTATCTAACAATGTTTTAGCTAACGAATATCCAATTCCTTTGCTCGCACCTACGATGACGAATTTTCCCATTTTTATGAGTTAATAGAACTAAAAAACTCTTTTTTCGTATTTTCCTCTTGGAATTTTCCGCCATAAAAAGACGTAATCGTCGAAGTTGCATCATCCTTCACTCCTCTTGATGATACACACAAATGTTTGGCATCTATGTAAACCGCAACGTGCTCGGTTTCTAAAACTCTCTGAAGATGTTTCGCAATTTGCATGGTCAAACGCTCTTGAACTTGAGGTCTTTTGGCATAATATTGAACGATTCTATTCAACTTAGAAAGTCCGATAACTTTACCTGATGAAACATAAGCAATATGTGTTTTGCCAACAATTGGGACAAAATGATGTTCGCAATTTGAATAAAAACTGATGTTTTTTTCAATGAGCATTTCGTTGTAACCGAATTTATTCTCGAACAAAGCGACTTTCGGCTCGTTTTTCGGATTTAATCCGCTGAAAATTTCTTCGATGTACATTTTTGCGACCCGCTTTGGAGTACCGCGCAATGAATCATCTGTTAAATCTAAACCTAAAGTGACCATGATTTCACGAAAATGTGCTTCAATTTTCGTGATTTTTTCATCATCAGAAAGTTGGAATGCATCTTCTCTCATCGGAGTTTCAATGGAAGTAGCAATATGATTATCTCCTATTTCTTCATCAGAGAACATAAAGTTTTCCGAATCAATTAACAGGGAATTCAACAAAATTTCTTTCTGTTTCATATAGTCTAATTTTTAAATCTAATTCAGGCGAAAATAAATTTCTTAGTTTGTTGTAAATAACAACTGCAATATTTTCAGCAGTTGGATTTAAATTGGCAAATTCAGGAACGTCCAAATTTAAGTTTTTGTGATCTAATTTTTTTATCACTTCAGTTTGAACAATATCCGATACCAATTTCATATCTATCACATAACCAGTTTCTGGATTAATTGTTCCAGAAATTTGAATAATTAATTCATAATTATGGCCATGATAGTTGGGATTATTGCATAAACCAAACACAGCATTGTTCTTTTCATCTGACCAATCGGCATTATAAAGCCGATGAGCTGCATTGAAATGCTCTTTTCTAAAAACACTTACTTTAGGATTTTCTATCATTTTTTATTTGTTACACAAAAATACTTCAGTTTTTTAATTAAATTTCAATTTAATTTATCATTAAACTAATATTTAACTCATGAAAAGACGGAATTTTATTTCCAAATCCCTTCTATATACTTCATCAGCTGCATTATTTCCTACAATTTTGAAAGCTAAACCTATAGAACAAAAAAAAGTACGATTAGGTTTCATAGGAGTTGGTCTTAGAGGCAGAAATCATTTAGAAATGGCAATGTTTAGACCCGATGTTGAAATTGTTGCCATTTGTGACATAGATCCAAAAGCCATCGCGAGTGCACAAAAAATGATCGCTTCCAAAGGCAGAACTGCCGCAGCCGTTTATCAAAAAAACGAAAAGGATTTCGAAAATTTAGTAAAGAGAGATGATATTGATGGAGTTGTTATTGCAACACCTTGGGAATGGCATGTTCCTATGGCTTTAGCCACCATGAAAGAAGGAAAATATGCCGGAGTGGAGGTTTCTGCAACGGTTACATTGAAAGAATCTTGGGATTTAGTCAATATGCACGAAAAGACAGGTGCTCATTGCATGATTCTTGAAAATGTTTGCTACCGACGTGACGTGCTTGCTGTGTTAAATATGGTTCGCCAAGGAATGTTTGGCACACTTTCACATGTACAATGTGGCTATCAACATGATTTGAGAGAAGTGAAGTTTAATGATGGTATTAATCCGTATGGTGGCGGTGTAGAATTTGGAGAGAAAGGATTTTCAGAGGCAAAATGGAGAACGCAACACTCGGTTGATAGAAATGGAGATTTATATCCAACTCACGGATTGGGTCCTGTTGCGGAAATGTTGAATATTAACAGAGGAAATCAGTTTTTATATCTAACTTCCATGGCCTCACCTTCTATGGGTTTGCATGATTATATTGTAAAAAAAGGAGGGGAAACACATCCAAATGCTAAAGTGAAATTCAAATTAGGGGATGTTGTTCAAACAATGATTAAATGTGCCAATGGGGAAACTATATTAATAACCCATGATACCAATTTACCACGTCCTTATTCATTAGGATTTAGGGTTCAAGGAACGAATGGAATTTGGACGGAAGATAATAAATCGATATATCTAGATGGAATTTCTCCCAACAAACATCGCTGGGAAGATTTTAAGTCATACCAAGAAAAATATGATCACCCATTATGGAAAGAGCACGCAGCAGATGCTGAAAATGCAGGACATGGGGGAATCGATTATTTTGTTCTTCGTGGATTTATCGAAGCGATAAAAAATAAAGTGGCTCCTCCGATGGATGTTTATGATGCTGCTGCTTGGTCTGCCATTTCTCCGCTTTCAGAAGAATCCATTGCAAAAGGTTCTGCTCCTATTCAAATTCCTGATTTCACTCGCGGAAAATGGAAAACAAATCAACCTATTTTTGCTTTAAACAGTAACTATTAATTCAAAAAATACTATGAACAAACAAACAAACAATTCAAGTGGTCCTTTAATTATTATCGGAATTTTATTTTTCGTTTTTGGATTCGTTACTTGGGTGAATTCGGTTTTAATCGCATTTTTTAAGGATGCTTTCGATTTAAATAATTTTCAATCGCTTTTAGTTACTTCTGCATTTTTCATCTCCTATTTTGTCATGGCAATCCCTTCTTCATGGGTTTTGGCTAAAACTGGATTTAAAAATGGAATGTCGGTGGGTTTATTAACTATGGGAGTTGGTACTTTATTATTCGTTCCTGCAGCTCAAATGGCCAATTATCCAATGTTTTTATTGGGATTATTCGTGATAGGAACTGGATTGGCCTTGTTGCAAACAGCTTCAAATCCATATGTGACAATTTTAGGCCCAAGTGAAAGTGCCGCTACTCGAATCTCTTTTATGGGTATTTGCAATAAAGTAGCGGGAATTTTAAGTCAGTTTATTTTTGGAGGAATTCTTTTGTCTAGCGCAACGGCAGCTACTGTTGATTTAAATGTGGTGGTTACACCTTATTTAATAATGACAGGTATTTTAGTTGGTCTGGCTCTTTTGGTTCGTTTTTCAACTTTACCAGAAGTTGAAGCGGAAGAAATTGAAGAAGATTCAAGTACCGAAAAATCAAGTGTTTGGGCATTTCCTAATTTAGTATTGGGTTTAGTGGCATTCTTTCTTTACGTGGGTGTGGAAGTTATGGCTGGAGATACGATCATCAATTATGGTGTTTCTAGGGGATTTGCAATGGATGAGGCTAAAATTTTTACGACATATACATTATATGGAATGTTATTCGGTTACATTGTTGGAATTCTATTTATTCCGAAATTAATTTCACAACAAACCGCTTTGAATTATTCAGCTATTTTAGGAGTATTATTCTCATTAGGGACTGTTTTTTTACCTGATGCTTTTTTGTCTGTGCTTTCTTTGGCTTTATTAGGTGTTGCAAATGCCTTGATGTGGCCTGCTTTATGGCCATTGGCAATCAATGGCTTAGGAAAGTTTACCAAATTAGGTTCTGCTTTAATCATTATGATGATTTCAGGTGGAGCATTAGTTCCCCTTTTATATGGAAGCATTGTGGATCAAATGGGCAATTCTCAATTGGCCTATTTAATCATGGTTCCCTGTTATTTATTTATCTACTATTACGCCAAAATTGGACATAAAAGAAAATCTTGGTAATATTTTAATGTATTTCGATGTGGGTCTAGTTAATATTTTACTGGATTCACATCGAAAAATCACATAGCCCTTAACAATTTTACACTTATCTTTGTTAGTAAGTAAAATTTTCCAATGTCAGAGCTATCATCCAATTCATCCCATTTAATTGCTAAGGGAACAATTTATTCTCCTTCCTTGATTTCGTACCAAAGGAGAATGACCATTCCTGTTCAAATTGGTTCTTTAATGATGGGTTCCGATTTTCCCATTCGAATCCAATCCATGACAACTGTGGATACCATGGATACGCAAGGTTCAATTGAACAATCAATTCGAATGATTGATGCAGGGTGTGAATTAGTTCGAATTACTGCACCATCTGTCAAAGAGGCTCAAAATCTAGAAAATATTCGCAAAGGTTTAAGAGAAAGAGGTTATACCACTCCCCTAGTTGCAGATATTCATTTTACGCCTAATGCAGCTGAATTAGCGGCAAGAATTGTGGAGAAAGTTCGAATAAATCCAGGCAATTACGCAGATAAAAAGAGATTTGATATTATTGATTATACCGATGCTTCTTATGAAGCTGAATTAGAGCGGATTAGAGCTAAGTTTTTGCCTTTGGTGAATATTTGCAAAGAATATGGTACAGCGATGCGTATTGGCACTAATCATGGTTCATTATCTGATCGGATTCTGAGTAGATATGGTGACACTCCGCTTGGAATGGTAGAATCAGCCTTGGAGTTTTTAAGGATTTGTGAGGATGAAAATTATTACAACATCGTCATTTCGATGAAGGCTTCTAATACTCAAGTGATGGTGGAAGCTTATCGACTATTATGTAAAAGATTAGTAGAAGGCAATTTTAAGGCCTATCCACTTCATTTAGGAGTTACAGAGGCTGGAGATGGTGAAGACGGTCGAATTAAGTCGGCAGTGGGGATAGGGACACTATTAGAAGATGGCTTGGGTGATACCGTTCGTGTTTCTTTAACGGAAGATCCTGAATTTGAAATTCCTGTTGCTCAACAATTAGTGAGAAGATATGTAGATAGAGCAGTTCTTGCTTCTCCCATCGAAAAATTTGTTTCTCAATTAGGGGCAAATTTTGATTCACCTATCAATCCATTTGTTCATCAAAAAAGAATAACAGATGTTGTTTCAAACATAGGTGGTAGTTCTTTGCCAAGAGTAATTGCGGATTTTTCTCATTTGAAAGAAATACAAATGAATGACCTGAAATTCATTGGTCATTTTTATTTGCCAGAGCCTGACAAATGGGCAATGAATGATTTGGGCGCTGATTTTATTTATACTGGTAATCAAGCTATTGATTTTATGTTACCGAATGGATTGAAACAAATTCAGAATGCTGAGATTTGGAATTCAAATAGAAATCCATTCATTTATCCATTGTTTACTTTTGAAGAGTGGAATAAGGAAAATCAACCCCACGAAGAACTTAATTTTATTCGCATAAAAGCAGATGAAATATCCTCTGAGAATGAGGTAATTACAAAATTAAAATGTGCGAAAAATGCTGTGGTTTTATTGTATAGCAACAATAAACATGGAATGGCTGATTTAAGGAGGGCATTTTTTGAGTTGATTCAAAAAGAATGTAAAATTCCTGTTTTAATTCAGTTGGCTTACCAAGATATCAACGAAGATCAAGTACAATTATTTGCTTCAACGGATGCTGGGGCATTATTTATAGATGGACTCGGAGATGGAATCATGTTAGGCGTTCCTACATCCATTAAAAATGCATTATCCTTTGCAAATTCAACTGCATTTGGAATTTTACAAGCTAGTCGCTTAAGAATTTCCAAAACAGAATATATATCTTGTCCTTCATGCGGAAGAACTTTATTTGATTTACAGGAAACAACTGCAAAAATTAGAAAAGTGACAGATCATTTGAAAGGTATTAAGATTGGAATTATGGGTTGTATCGTTAATGGCCCGGGTGAAATGGCGGATGCTGATTATGGATATGTTGGGATTGGTAAAGATAAAATAGCCTTATATAGAGGCCAAGAGGTAGTCAAAAAATCCGTTCAAGCCGATTTAGCTGTTGATGAATTAATTCAATTGATCAAGGATGACGGTAATTGGGTAGAAACGGATGTGATTAGGTAGATACGCACGGCCGTGCGTATAAAATTTACGATTTAATTAGGTGAAAAAATTTAAATATTGAAAAATATGAGTCGTTTCAGAGAGCAGTTTAAATTGGGAGAAGTATTTACTTATTTCGTACGAGTATTTCAAAAGCCTAAACCAGGTGCGCCGACTAATTTTAATATTAGAACGATGCACTTCATCAATAAAATTTCAATATTGTTATTTTTATTTTGTGTTGGAGTGATGATTTATCGAGCAATTGTTAGATAAACTATTCTAATCCAAATTTACACCATTGGTTTTTAGCATATTGTAAAGACTTTTTGTCTTTCGTTCTGGCTTTCACAAAATTGCATAGAAATTGATATTCTTTGGGTCCAGGAGCACTAGGTAAAACTTGAATCAATTGATTGATTACTTGAATGGCTTGGGTATTTTTCTTTTGTTTGAACAATATACTTGCTTCTAACATCCAAGTTCTTCTTGGAATCGAATTCTTTTCAATTCCCGCTTTAACCATTTGATCCTTGATTTTTTGAATTCCCTTTTGGTCTAATTTCTGTGCAGATGAAGACATCAGTACAATTTGAAAAACATTTTCATATGTCATTCTGACTAAACCTGGCTCATAAAATTTTTCGTAAGAAGAAATATGAGAAATAAAATAATCGAACAAAGGATTGTCGTTGTTCATTAAATCCTTTTGAATGATGTTGAAGGTGTTTTGACTGGTATATTGACTTTGTGGAAGCAATTTAATGTATTCATTCATTGCTTTGATATTAGCTAAGGTATCACCAAGCAATCTAGCCACCTCCGCATAGTTCAATAAAAACTGTGGATTTTTATCGCCTGACTTTAAACGACTAGCGAAGGTTGAGTAATTGTCAATTGGGTTGATTGCTTTTTGGGCAATAGAATTAACATTGATGATGGAATTTTCTTTTTCACCAAAAATTTTCGCTTGAATGATTTTTGATGTCTTGGGATCTATGAAGATAAAAGTAGGTGTTGCATTGATGTTTATTTTCATTTTTTGCAACAATTGATAATTTTCTTGTTTTCGAATATCCAACTGAAAATTAACGAATTTTGTATTGTATAAAGCGCCCACTTGAGGCTGCGCAAAAGTACCTTTGAAGGAATTGCAAATATGACAATCTGGGGCATAAACCTCCATGAATAATAGTTTATTCTGTTGTTTAGCTAAATTAAGAGCTACATTGAAATTACCTGTTTTTACAAAGTTGATGCCTTTTTGTGCATTAGAAACTATTCCAATAGCACACAAAACGATCACTAAAAATAAAACTCTTAATTGCTTCATAAATTTTTTCCTTTTACCGATTTTAATACCAACGTTCCTCCTATTAAATACGCACGGCCGTGCGTATCTACCATCATACATCATTTCTTCGCTTCTTGCTCTGCCGCAACAATCTCTTTTTTCAAATTTGCTGATAATGTTCTACAAACATTTTCAATTTCTTCTGAAAAAACGGCATCCCCAGTTGCTTGAATGGATGCATCAGCCACTGTGCCTAAAACTTCAATAAAA
>JBJTNH010000087.1:0-3962 GCA_046073945.1 Aquirufa sp.
ACGGACGCTTCGGCCGCTCTCCTGCTGGTTCAAAATCGAAACAATTTGCGTTTCTGTAAATCGGGTCTTCTTCATATTCAATTTAAAATTAAAGGTTTTTTCTTCAATTCTAAACTGTCTGTTAATTAGGGACACTTACAATATTTTTGTTAACGTGATAGATTTAGGAAAGATTGAAAATTAGAGAGAAATGGGGAGAGGTGTGGTAGATAAGTAATGACAAACATAGAAATAAAACCTGTACCCATACCTGTACCATTTAAAAAACAAAGCCTGTAACTCATTGAATTACAGGCTTTTAATTTTATTAATCGTGATCGCGTAGGGATTCGAACCCCAAACCTTCTCATCCGTAGTGAGATGCTCTATCCAATTGAGCTACGCAACCATTTTTACCCTTTCGGGACTGCAAAGGTACAAAAATTTATTAACATCAAAAAAATATTTTCAAAGTTTATCGTTTAAAAGAAAGTAAATTCAAAGATTTCAAGACTGAAACATCCCTATTTATGAACTTCGTTCCATATCACGTTTGATATCTTTTTCCTTGATATCTTCCCTTTTATCGAAGGTCTTCTTGCCTTTGGCTAAAGCAATATTCAATTTGGCATAACCTTTATCTGAAATGAATAAGCGGGTTGGAATGATGGTTAAACCCACATTTTTCAATTCCTTAATCAGTTTTTTTAGTTCTCTTTTTGTCAACAATAATTTACGATCTTTCAAAGGTGCATGATTGTAATGCGTTCCTTCTTCATACGTAGAGATGTGCATATTTCGCACATATAATTCATCTTGAAAAAATAGACAATAAGCATCCGTTAAATTCGCCTTTCCTTGTCGAATCGATTTAATCTCTGTACCTGTCAAAACAAGTCCAGCCGTGAAAGTTTCTAAAAACTGGTATTCAAAAGAGGCTCGCCTATTTTGAATTTCCACTTTTTTTTGAATTTTCTCTTTTGCCATGAATCAATCAATAAAAAAAGCCACACAGCATTTACAACTGCGTGGCTTTTTAAAAAATTGGAAAATTATTTCGAACCTTTTGAAGAGGCGTATTCCTTATTTAAACCTTCAATCATTTTTTGAGTAACATCTACTGACTCATCAGCAAATAAAATACCACCACCGATTTTTGAATAACCCAAAACAAATTCATATTTGTTTGTCTTATTAACCTTAGCAATATAATTACGGATGTTGTTATAAAGCTCTTCGTTTTTCTTCGCTTGCTCTTGACCTAATTCCGCTTGCTTTTGTTGGCTGTATTGTTGCAGCTCTGCTCCTTTTTTCTTCAAAGTCATATCAGCCGCTTGTAACTCCGCTTGTGTCATTGCGCCAGCTCTTTGTTGAATCGCTTGAAGCTCTCCTTGTAAAGTTCTTTCACGTTGACCTAAATCAACTTGAAGACGATATCCTTTGTTTTCAAATTCTTTTTGTGCGTCTTTGTAAAACTGATAATTATTCAACAATGAATCAGAATTGACAAAAACAATTCTTTTTCCATCTGCGGTACTTGCGCCCAAACCAGTTGAACTACTTCCATTTTGCTTAAAAAATAAAAACCCAACCACTAAGGTTAAAACGGCACACCAAATTAAAGGTAAATTTTTCACGTATATTAATGTTTAATTGAATTGCGGCAAATATAGTAGGAATGAATGAGTTGTCCTAAAAAAATTAGAATTAGAAACGTAATTTTGCTCCTAAATAGGACCAAATACCTCCCGTAAGTCCCCCAATAATCCCTGTTAAAAGCATAATAAACCCAACTTTTCCTCCTAATGGAAAAATTTGAGCCATTCGAGCAGGAAGTGTACTCGGATGCTGCCAATCGATCCAAAAAGCAGAAAAACCCCATAAAATAAAGCCTGAAACAAGTCCTAACCAAAATGCTGTTTGACCTTTTAAAGCAAAAATATAGGATAAAATACCAAAGGATATGCCCATTGAATACCAAGCAAAATAATTCTCTACCAATCCTCCTACTAATATCATTATTAGGATTAAGACTAATTTATTGGATGTATTTAATTGTTTTTTCATTTGACTATTTATCTAATATGATCTTTTTACGAATACGATTACTACGTTGATTGGCTGATTCCATGTACAAAAGTGGTTTTAATTCCCCCTTTGCCCAGGTATCAATCAAATCATCATAATGATCACTTCCTGGATTTCCAGATTGCCCACCTGGATAAACGCCATATCCTTTGGGACTACCCATTTTGGACAATTCAACGACCAATCTCCATGATGGACCTGTTTTCATCGTAGTTGCATTGACAATCGTTCCTCCTCCCCCAATCGGTATATTTAATCGACTCAAAGCATCCATTCCTGGTAATAAGTGACGGACACTCGTTTGTTTATGTTTGTACCAAGCCCATGCTTCTTGACTCATAGGTCCATGTTGCTTTTCCAAGGTATCGATATTGGCTTGTAAAGAAGCAGTTATGATGTCAGAAATAGTCTCTTTTCTATTTTTTGTTTTCACATTATCCCACCAAACTGCATTCGGCTCTTCAATGATTAATTTAAGCGTTCTATCCACACTCGGCTTATTCATCGGTGCTTTTTCATCTTGATCAAATTCATCATCCCAAAGTGCGGATTGTAAAGTCAATATCCAATTATCAAAAATAGTCGGAGCAATTAATTGTGGTGAGTTTTGCAAATTCCAATTTTTCAACTCTTGAATAACTTTCAATTGTTTGGCCGATGGATTTTTAACTTGCGCCAAAAGCAATGGCAACATTCTTCTTGCACGAATATTGTACACATCATTTTGAAGTCCTCTCAAGGAATCAACGGTTGCTTTCGTCATAACTTCCAAACGTTCATTGATTCTTCTACCTCGCTCCGAAGGTGCATATTGCCATCCTAAATAATAAGGATAAGAAGGATCCGTAGAAAATTGATTGGCGGAACTCACAAATTGTCTACTTGGATTTAATACATGCGGATTGTGCGCTTGAGGAATATAACCTTGCCAATCTGCTGCTGCATCCGTACCGTCCATGAGGTATTTACCTTGTAATTTTGATTTCAATGGGAATCGACCATTGACCCACAAAGCGATGTCTCCTTCGTTACTCGCAAACACAAAATTTTGGGCTGGGGCTGCATAATACGTCAAAGCTTCTTTGTAATCGTTGTAATTTTTTGCTCGATTTAATCGATAAAAAGCTGATAACTCTTGCGACTTTTCGTGCGCAATCCATTTCAAAGCATGACCTACGGGGATATTTGATTTAAAGGGTTTTTCATGACTCAAATACACCACGGGTCCATGGTGCGTAAAGAAAATCGTATCCACCATTTCTTTTTTACTTCTAATTTGAAACTTCTCGATTCGAATCGTAGTTTTTTTCCAACGCCCATCGTGCCAATATTCTTTTTTAGAAGCATCCTTGAATTTAATTTGGTACCAATCCAACACATCAGATCCAACGTTGGTAACTCCCCAAGCGATATTTTTATTAAATCCACCAATGACATTCGGTGCACCAGGCATCGTTGAACCATATACATTTACTCCAGGAGCAACTAATTGCATTTGGTACCAAATAGAAGGCAATGACAAAGTCAAATGGGGATCGTTTGCCAAAATTGGCATTCCAGAAATGGTTTTATTTCCTGAAACAGCCCAATTGTTTGACCCAATATTAGGATCTTTTTCGGGAGTGGTCATCAAACTTCCCAATCCCATAAAATCTTTGGGGGCTGCTGGAGTTGGGACTGGTTTGAAATCAATGGGAGAACCAACAGGAATAATGGGGCTTTCTTCAAAAGGATAATTGGGAAACAAGTTTTCTGCTACCTCTCTGCCATATTTCCGAAGAATATTGGTCATTTTTAAATCGTCCGTACCAGAAGCCAATACAAAAGACATATTTTTCAAAAATAAGGCACTTTTTATGGGTGCCCAAGGCTCCGGCTGGTAATTCAATAATTTA